>JAECRW010000243.1 GCA_016294985.1 Candidatus Sifarchaeum marinoarchaea
CTGCGAATGATCCTAGTGATTTGGAACGGGCATTACTATGTCATTTGTTGGAGAATTATGCATTATTTTATGATGCGGAATGGCATATGATGATTCCCGATGAGGCAACAGGAAAAGGAAAACTTCACTATTGGTATATGAGGCAGTTGAGTGTAGGAACAAAGGGTCTTCAAAAATTGATTCGCCGTTTACGCGAGAAGGGTTTGGTGAAACGTAGTGATCTAAAAAGAGGTCGTTTCAAAAACTCATTCGCAATGAGATATCTCCTTACTTTTCGTGGTGAATTGTTAGCACGTGAATTGATCAAGGAAAGAATCAACGATCCGATTCAAAAAGAGCAATTTATGCGGGTTTTAGTGAAATCAGAAGATGATCAGACGAGAGAAGAACCGCTTTTTGCAATTAAAGGAGGAGCAGTTGTCTCGATTGACTCGGTTGCCATTAATAAAGAAACACAACAGGATCCTGTAAGGAAGGAATACATCTTTGTGAAAGAGGATGTTGTAGTGGTAACAAAACAAGTGTCAGAGGGCATTTGTAAAATCGTAGTTAAGGGATTAAAAATAGAGATTGATCCAACAATTTATGAAAAGGCAAAGCGTATATGCAAGGTTACGGAAGTATGCGAAGATTTCGAATATTGTCTCCAAACACCTCTTTCAGAGGAATGCTTCTCATCCATAACAGTATTAAAACAAGGAACTCATACAAAAAAAATTTTGAAAGAATGGAAAGTTAAGAAAATTGACACGGACTGAGTTAGATGCGTGACAAAGACTTGAAACGATTGGAGGATGACCTTTTAGTTCTCTGTTTAGACAATTGCAGCATTTATCTCTTTGCCGATGATCGACAATATACTGATGATCGCAGACCAAATTCTGAAATAGATAAGCCCGGTAAGACATCCACGTGGTACGCGTGTCGATTGAAAGTGGGATCGAGAACATTTATGCGAATAGTAAAGCAGGCATGTGCCAAACAATTTTTAGAAGAAATAAAAGTTTGGCGATATCGTTCATATGCTGGTATTCGTCTAGAACTTACGCTTTTAGGAAAGGAAATCGCAGCACGCTTGAAAGCGGAAAGAACAGGTGACCTTCCAGAATGTCCCGAAGATCAGCTCATAAAAGTTCGTGTACAAATAGACTCAGCTTTGATACAGGAAGAGCCAATACTTGTTTTTAACAAAGAAAATTGCCTTACATCTTTAGCTGCAGTAACTCTATTACGAGAAAAATCTGATACCAAAGAATACATAATTACACGAAGCGATATAACTATTGTCACCGTTAAACGCGAAGAAAATGGTCAAAAAATCCTTGTAAAGGGCATCGAAATTTGTTCTCCGCTCTATGAGAGAATCAAACGGATGGTGCGGATAACATTAGGCGATAAGGATCTTCAATTCGCGTTTGTACCGCATAAACCACTCCCTCGGACGTATCTCTCAACAACAAAGAACTTAAGAACGATTCGAGCAAAACAAATGCTCCAGCAATGGAACTGCTTTAAAAAGGCTCCTTTTTCATAGCTTAAATTAGATTACAAAGTATATACATTTCTTTGGTCATGTCGCAAACCTATAACATTTTAAATGAATGTTCTTAGAGTTTTAACTTATTCGGCGGGAAACCTCCTTCCGAAAGGTGGAGCATGAAAGCCACAAGGTTTTTATAATTTTTTACACAAAGTAGTTGCGATGAATATCGGGAGGAATGCAGGGATACAAGACTTTCGATAGGATTGCAGAAACTGGAGTCCCTGTGGAGCTAAGGTTCGTACAGTTTCTAACCCGCGTGGATAACCGCGAAGGTAAAAGTACAATAGAATTTGGCGAATCCGTATGATGTGATACTGGAACAGTAGTTTCCTATCACAGAATGCCAGGTGGACGGGCCATCCCCATAGGGATG
>JAECRW010000071.1 GCA_016294985.1 Candidatus Sifarchaeum marinoarchaea
TTGAACTTGTTTTAATTAGCCGCCTTAGGCAATCGAAATCCTTTTTTAAGTTTTTTTTTATTTGAAATTTACACAAAACGATAGAACTATTATGGTTTCTCTATCCTCTAAGAGAATTTAAATTGTTGCAAATTTATGAATTTCAAGTTATAGACTAGTAGACTGTACATCTTGGATTGATGATGTGATAAGATAAAAGTGCGCGCACGAATTAAGAAAAGAGATTTATAACTAGAAGTTACAATCATTAATGAGAGTATAACGGGATATCAAAAATCAATGCTGTGTCCCATACTTCGTCGTCCAGATGAGGTGGAATTTATTGCCAAAGTTTCTTGAAAAGTTGTTTGGAAAAAAGAAAGTTACCCCACAAAAAACTGTAGCGGTCCTTCGCCGTACGATAAATAAACTAAATGTTACAGCTACAAAGTATAAGCGGCAATCTGACGAACAGAGAGTTATGGCGAAAGAGTTCTTGAAAGCAGGAAATAAAGTTGCAGCCAAACAAGCCCTTATGCGTCGTCAACTCTATCTAAAACAGATGAACACAACTTACAATAAAGTCTTCAACCTGCAACGAACTATTTCTGCCCTTGAGACAGCAGGTTCTAACATTGATGTTGCAAACGCTATGGAAGAGGCGGATGTTGCTATACAAGATGCGCTTAAGGCAGCCTCACCCGAAAGGATAGAGAAAACTATGCTTCGTAGCCAGGAAGGAATAGAACGCATCACGATGACTGATGAAATCCTAGGAGATACAAGTTTTGCAGAAAGTGAATTGGAATTTGAAGAAGAAGCAGGACTTGATGCAGAAATGGAAGCACTCATGGGAGAACTTTCTATAGAATCAGAATCAGAATTACCTGATATCACAGGCCCTATCGATGTAGAACCGATCCCTGAAAAAGAAAAGCCAGAAAAGAAAAAGGCAGATACAAAAGAACTGGAAAAACTGCGAAAGGAATTGGAACGCGAGCTTGGTGGATAAACGCATATATACAATATGGTAGACTTTTTTTATTTCTTATATTAAATTATAGACGTAGAGATAATCACTCCTAACATTAAAGAGATTACTTATCTTTGTGTTCCATTCAGTTCGTCTAATTTTGTATCTATCGCGTATAATTCTCCAGTTAAAGAGCGAATTTCATTTAAGTAAAACTCCTTAGGTATGCGCGCCGCTTTGAATTTTACCTCTAGTGCTTCGATGGTTCTTAACAAGGCGTATTTCTCTCGTCTTAATGCATCAATCTTTTTGAGTAAGGCAGGATTCATCGATTTATTCCTTATTCCTGGAATAAGTCTAGGTCGTATTCCTCTTTGCGATCTAATAAGAAAGCGTGGTCTTACAGTAAACAACTGAGGATATCTGCTATGTAATAATCCTTGAATGTCTCCATCTACCTTGCGTTTAATGTCAGCTAAAGATACCGCACATCGCCTTAAATCTTCTGTAAGGCTTTCTCTAACGCAATGGCGTTTCCAGTCTTTTATAAACTCAACATGCTTAACAAGTGTTGCAAGAGTTTTCTTGTCTCCTGAAAATTTTACTGTTCCATTCATCGTCTTAAGAAGTGCCTTCCTCGAAAGGATACCTTTATCCACTTTGCAATCAACAATTTTTGAAATAGGCAGCTCAAAGAATCTTATAGCAGATTTAGACACAAGACCCCTTTTCCCAACACATATTATTCGCTTATTTGTAAAGAATAAATGTCCACGACCTGTTTTTACTTGTAAAGATGATGAACTCCCTGTACAATCAATTTCAGGAAGAGTGCAAAAGGGTACTTCTTTCAACATAAGATTAAGTATATCCTTCCAATCTTCAAAACGTTCCCTATAGAAGTCAAGAATATTTAACGAGCCTTCAAGTTCAGCGAACAGTTCAATATAACGCTCCAAGAATTTATCGATGCTTCTTCTGTAAAGTGAATTTTCCAATTCAATTGTTTCTAGCTTTTCCATGTATTCCTTGAATTTATAGGGATTAATTTGCTTCTTATTCGAAAAATCAAGCACATATTGTCTTAGGATACTTAAATAGTGACTTTCTCTCTCAAGAACCTTCTGTTTTATAATGTCAAACGCTAGATATGCCTCTAAAAGTTTTTCCTCTAGAAAAGGATATATAACATAACCCTGCTTACGTAGCGCTAACACACGATCTCTATACCAATCCATTTTCTTTACAAATGGATATAATATGTCTAGAGCTATCATCACTTGCTTGCCAAATTCTTGATATTGTGTGTATAGATAATTTTGATACTTGGAAATATTCTCAAAACTTTTTTTCTCACAAGCCGGACATAATTGGGTCTTTTTTTTCCCTGTTTTGATTTTTGATGATCTACAATCCAAGCATATTACTTTAAGAGTCTCCTGATAGTCTCTTTTCTCTTTCAGTTCACGAAGGTCTGTTGAATAGCATTCACTACAAAAATTATAGTTACGAACCTCAATATGAGCACAATTCTCGCAAAAAAGCGATTTGCATTCCAAACAGAAATATAATGCTCTTGGTTTTTTGCAAAATGTACATAGTATACGCTCTTCTTGTTCTTCCATGTAGCTTGCCACCTTTTTATATCTTATATTCTCTTCTTGGATGGAAACCTCATTTATTTTGGTATCATCGAGATATTGTGTCGGCACGAATAAGCAAAATTAATTCTATGTCGGAATTCTATACCGTTTATTCCAAATATCAGAGTATTTGACGCATTTTGAGAAGAGCAAATAGCATGTTAAGCGTACTCGTAAGTGGGTTTATTTTAGTCTTTCCTTTCTTCCGTTGAAGAAACTCAACAGGAAATTCATCAATCTGATATCCATGTCGTGCGGCTCTAACAAGAAATTCTACATCCCATGCCCATCCATCAGTTACAAAGAAGACTTTTTTCGCGACTTCTTTTTTCATTACCTTTAGTCCAGCCTGTGTGTCCCATTGCAAATGGAATAAAAGCTTGAGTAGTAGATTAAAAAAAGTGCCAAGAATTCGTCGATAAGGTGGATCTTGTCTTATTCTCTTTGCATTTACAATAGCAAGATCTTTCTTAATTAAGTAATTGAGCATCTCTGGTATTCTCCGTGGGAGGTATTGAAGATCTGCATCGATAATGGCAACATAATCACAAGAAGAGACATAAGAGAAACCATCTCGTATTGCAGAACCCTTTCCAGATTTTTTTCGATGAATTGCAGTAATAGGAATACCAAGATGTGAGTAAGCCTTTTTTGCCGCCTGAATTGTCTTTGTGGAAACGCTATCGTCAATGATAATAACGTCAAAGTCATATTGGTGAAGCGCTTTGTGAATTGCCAGGGCAAGCGGCATCATATTTTCTGCCTCGTCTTTTGTGGGAATGATCACCGATACCTTGCCCTGTTTTTGCACCATTTGAACCTCATTTTTAATTCAATTATTTGGTTAGAGAATACCAATGCGATTTATAAGAACAAGAATTCCTATTCATCAATCACAAACGAATAAAGGTGTGACTTTCCGAAGATGGTGCCCCCATATAAATCTGCCCGTTATTTAATTATTACATATTGGGATATAATCGCAGTTAGCCTCGCCTTTGTTTCTATCGTTGTAAATATTCCTATTTTACGATCTATTTTAGGCTGTATGCTGGTTCTGTTCTTCCCTGGTTATTCACTCTATGGAATTCTGCTAGGAAGAAGGCATAATCTTTTAGAGAAATTTACATTCTCGATGGTTTTAAGTATTCCCATTTCCTGTACTGTAGGATTCCTTGTAGGACTGTTTTCTTTCAATATACTTCCAATTACATTAACTTTGTCAATTCTATCTTTATGTGGCATTATGATTGGAAAAAAAAGTACAATAAATCAGGAAACAAATGATGAAATAACGCTTAACAGTATAGATAAATTTCTCCTTGGAATATTCATTCTTATTTTGGTTCTTATTGTGGGCATACCACATCTGCGGTTAGGGGCACCTTCAGTCAATGGATATATGTTTTCAGCCCCGTGGCAAAGGCAGGACGTCTTTTGGCATATCGCTCTCTCTGAAGAAATAATGAAAGGGGTTCCACCTGGGAATCCCTATTTTGCTGGGGCAAGCTTTGTCGTATATACATGGTTTTTTCATCTACACTTCGCTTTAACATCTCTGGTTTCTGGCATTCCTATTCTAACCCTCTTTCGTATCCTCCCCACATTACACGTGCTTCTGTTTGCCTTAGCGTGTTTCTTTTTCGTTCTAAGAGGTTTTCAGAATGTTAAAATAGCACTCTCTGCAGCATTTTTCTGTACGCTTTCTAATGAGCTGGGGTGGCTTCGCTTTATCAGGGACCTTATAGTCAGTTCGGGAACAAATGATCCAATCGGGCTCATAAACCTCAATAGGGGTTACTTTGGAGGGCACTGGCATGGTAATGTTTTTCCGATTATCGAATATTTTTTCACACCACAACCTCAAGCAGTTGGATTTATTCTCTTAATTACCACTTTGTATTTCCTGCGCATGACATTAAAGTATCAAGACATAAGATACGTGAGCGTCACTGGATTTCTTCTAGGTAACTTAGCGCTTACCCATGGACTCACATTTATCGCTGTATGTACGATTATGGGAGGGGTGTTTATAGCAAAGATATTGCTAAAACAGCCTACCAGCAAAAGTCAACTTTTTCCATTTATAGCAATGTTAACTATCTTTGGCATCGGGGTCGCACTTAGTGCAGTAATACTTCTACCACTTCGGGTGCTCTCGCCAAGTATAATTCTTCAGCCGTTTCAGATATATACATGGGTTTCTGTGATCCATATACCACGAATAGTTGGAATAATGGGCGTTTTTGCCTTAATTGGCTTATTCTTCAGTTTTAAAAGACGGAGTGATTTTGATATACTTTTACTCTCGTGGATTATCTCGATTTTCATAATTGCAAATCTACTTTTTATCCAAGATCCTTATGGACAGGGATGGGATATCTTACGTTTTGTAGATTTCATGTTAATTCCTTTAGGAATACTAGCAGGTAACGGATTAGTTGTTTTTGTACAAGAATTGCAGAAACGCCTATCACAATTCAATTTTCTTCCACATATTACAAAAAGCACGATAGGGATTATTGTCATATTATTGCTCACTGTGAGTTCTTGTTTGTCTATTTTAATGTCCGTCTACTACACCACCCCCGCGTTTTATGTCTCTCACAACGAGATAGACGCGATGGATTGGATACAGGAAAACACCGAAAAAGAAGCGATCTTCATCTGTAACTACGATTTTTATGAAATCGCTGTTCTTGCCAAGAGGCAAACCGTTTTTGCTAATCCACGATTTATGTCTCAATATAAGATGGATATCAATGATCGAATGAACGATATTGATGCATTCTATACAACCTTAGATCAAAGCATTGTCAAGGCGATCGTTCAAAAATATGATATCGGATACGTCTATGTTGGTAGAAGTGAAATTGCAGCTTATTCAACACGAGGGTTTGAAAAGTTCGATAATTGGCAAAATTTATTCATTAAGGTTTATGAACAATCTGGAATAAGCATATATCGCATTAATGACTATAAAGACGGTAATATAGTGGTTCAATGGGATGGTGCTTTAGATTCAACAGTAATTCAGCAATTTTATATCGGTGTGATTCTGTATCTAATTGGACTTTTTATATGCGTCGTGTTTCTGTTCCCAAAAAAAATTCGAGAGCAGATACGTCATTTTAGAGACTAAAAAAATCGTGTAGTGAAGAAAAGTTTTTTAAGAAATAATATCTTAGATCTCATTGTCCAGAGGAAAAGTTTTGAGAGATTACTATCTTTGCTTTTCACTGTTCAAAGAAAAGCTACTAAAGAGCAGAAAACGAGTTCTTGAAATACTGCTTTTCTAAATCATCAGTAATTAAGAAATTTGACTTGATTATATATAGAGCTGTTATTATGAAATTTAGCGATTTAAATGTAGAATCTAAAATTGTAGAGGCCCTTAGTATATATGGGCTAGTAGAACCAACTGAAATTCAAATAGAGGCAATTCCGCTAATCCAAAAAGGTTTTGATGTGATAGGTCAATCAAAGACTGGTTCCGGTAAAACTGCTGCCTTTGCAGTTCCAATGCTGGAAAAAATCGATGAAAGAGTTAACAAACCTCAGGCTTTGGTTTTGTCACCAACTAGAGAATTAGCTCAGCAAATTGCAGAAGAATTTGTGAAGTTTTCAAGATTTAAGCGGGTGAATATAGTTTGTGTTTACGGCGGTGTCTCGCTAGAGCCCCAGATTAGGAAATTACAGCGAGCACATATCGTTGTAGGGACACCCGGAAGAACCCTTGATCACATTCGACGAAAGACACTCGACCTAAGAAATGTAAAAATTTTTGTGCTTGATGAAATAGACCGCATGTTAGATATGGGTTTCATCGAGGATGTAGAGACTGTAATTCGTGCATTACCAAAAGAAAAAGAGCGACAAATGCTTTTCTTTGGTGCAACATTATCGAATGCTATTCTAAATCTTGCAAACAGATTTTCAAAAAATTTGGAATTCGTTCAGACAGAAACTCATGTTAGTGATACCCTTTTGAAACAATGTTATTATGACGTAGATTTTCGACAGAAATTTTCATTGCTTGCTCATCTTTTGAAAAAAGAGAAAAAAAATAAAGTTATTGTGTTTTGTAACACACGCATTGAAGTGGATCTTATAACCAGAAATCTAAAGAAGAATGGTTTCTTTAAATCGGCAGCAATACATGGAGGACTCACTCAGGCACGACGAAATAGAGTTATTCAAGATTTTCACGCCGGGAAATTTCAAGTACTAGTTGCTACGGATGTTGCAGGAAGAGGTTTAGATATTGATGATGTCAGCCTAATAGTCAATTATGACATCCCAAAAAACCCAGAGGATTACGTGAACAGAATTGGAAGGACTGCAAGAGCAGGAAATAAAGGAAAAGCAATTTCAATCCTTACAGAGAGAGATTATGAGCAATTCCAAAAAATAATGGTCTATGATTTACCCATAGAAAGATTAGAAGTGCCACAAATAAAGCGTTTGAAATTCGAAAGAGACGGTGTTGCTAAACGTCCTAGGAAGAAAAAAACACCTCGAACAATTGATGACAATCAAATTTACAGTAGTTATTGCCTTTAGGATTAATTCCTACCCCCATTTATTTTTCAATCTAGTCTAGGCAAAGAAAATCTTTTATTTTGGAATGAAAAAATACACTCACTTAGTGTGTTAAAAAAAATCACACCCCGGTACATGTCTCGGTATCTCTGTAGAGCTACACGCCCCGGTACATGCCTCGGTATCTCTGTGTAACCTAACGGAGAAGTGAGAGCTCAGTTGGTAGAGCGGCAGCCTCGTAAGCTGTTGGTCGTGGGTTCAAATCCCACTCGGGGCTTCAGCACTTTTTTCGTCGTACTTAAGTGAAAAAATGAGTTCAGCTAGCTTTTTAATATATTCCTTGTTTTCTAGACAGTTAAGCCATCGTTCAGGTATTGCCTCAACTCCTAAATGGGCA
>JAECRW010000072.1 GCA_016294985.1 Candidatus Sifarchaeum marinoarchaea
CTTGACGCTGCCAAGGAATATGTTGCTAAGAAATTAGGTGTTGATCAATTTACGCTCCATGATACTCTTCAGATGAGAAATCTTCGTGATGAACTTGAGCTTGGTTCTGTTACCGCACTTCCAGGAAAGGCCAAAGGCATTGAGTGCAAAGCTAGAATCGCAGAATTTTTTGACATTAAAATAAATTCTGTAGAGCGGCTTAAAAAGAAACTCTCTTTAAACATTTAGAATAGTGCTGGCAACGAAATCAACTGAAAGATCGGCAAGGTTTGATCGGGTTGATTTCAGATGGGCCTACCCCCGCAAGGGGTCAGCACCTTATCAATTTCTGATTTACGACCATAATTACACTATTAAAGTACATAGTTACAGATTTATAAGTTTATTTTCATTTAGTATTGTTATTCTTGGAATATGTGTACTAGCCTTCCATATAGACGTCATGGCTTCATCTATCGCTCATCTTAAGGCTTTTGAATTATTACAAGCAGGATATCTAGATCCTCGCTTATTAAAGCACAGATTTATACCAGTTATTGCTGGTATATTTATCCTTTTAGTTGTTTTTGAAGCATACATCAAAAAACTCTATAATTCGATAGTAAAAGCCACATCTGAAAGGATGAGTAGTTAACTACTAATGATCAATATCATATTATCACTGGTGATGTTATGTCAAAGCTATTAGAACCTTATGATTTCTGTGGAATTAAACTTAAAAACAAATTCATCCGATCTGCAACCAGCGAAAACTTGGCTAAAAGTAGATTGCCCTCCGAACAGTTATTAAATCGGTACGAAGAATTGGCTCGTGGTGAAATAGGACTAATAATTACCAGTGCTATGCGACCCGATCGAACATGGGCACGGGGACCACAACAGAAGAACATGGTTATTGAACATGACGATTCGATTCCAGCTTTTAGAGAACTAACTGACCGCATCCATTCGTTTGGTTCCAAAGTAGCAGTGCAGTTTGGCTCATTTTTTGTTTATAATAACGAACCTGTTGCGCCCTCAGCTGTGCCTTATAGTTGGATTCCTGGTGTTTCGCCTAGAGCTTTGACAGTTGAAGAAATTGGAGAAATAGTTAAAATTTATGGTGCTGCGGGAGAACGAGCCAAAAAATCTGGGTTTGATGCCGTTGAAATTCATGCAGCGCATGGATATCCTCTTTCTAGATTTCTTTCACCCCTTTTCAACCAAAGAACAGATGAATATGGAGGAAGCCCAGAAAATAGGGCACGAATTTTAATAGATATTGCAGCTGAAATAAGAGAAAGAGCAGGAAACAACTTTCCGGTTTTTGTTAAAATGGGGGTGGTGGATTTCTGTGAGGGAGGATTGACCATAGAAGACGGAGTAGAAGTGGCAAAAGCATTGTCTCAAAACGGTATCTCAGCTATTGAGATTTCTGCCGGGACACCTGGTCCAGAGATGAATGCTCTCGGTGCTACAGATGGTTCAAAGTGGACTGAAGGATATTTAATTGATTATGCAGCTGCCATCAAAACAAATGTTGAGATACCTATCATCTTAGTTGGTGGACTTCGAGACGTAAACATGATGGAAGATATCGTAGCGCAAGGTAAAGCTGACTTGGTTGCAATGAGTAGACCATTTATTATTGAACCCCAGCTTATTAAGAGATGGATGGAAGGCGATCGAGAACCCTCACATTGTATATCCTGTAATGGCTGTATGGATCTTTACATGGACGGCGAAATTGTAGAGTGTATTATAGAATAGTCTTTCTTGATTATTTTTCCATTTATTTCTTCTTTTCTTTATTTCTTCTTTCTAGTTCATTTTATCTTTTTTTCAACGCTTTAAATAAAGAATAAACTACCATTCAGCAAGTTGAGGATCTTGTCTTTCGGTAAAAGATAAAAGGAATGAATGCAACATGCTTTTTAAATGAACAAAAAGAGTAGGATGTGAATATAAGTGGAAGGTCCAGAAACTTACTTAGCCAAGCGCTCCTCTCCTAGAAGAATAATCTTATCAGTTGTTGTCATCCTCTTTATTATCTTTATGACATATTCTTTAATTGTGCCTTCGTATTTCTATTGGGTTCCAGTTCTTATTGCAGTTTTTTTTCTTGTAATAATCAATAGACCTCTTTTCCTGAAATATCTAAGATTTCTACTACGCGTTAGACTTAGATCTCGACCAAGCCAAACATTGATAATATTTATCTTGATTTTCATTCTCAGTTTCAGCTCAACAACAGTAACGTGGCAATATGATTTTATTATGGCGAACAGATTTGTTAATCAACTTGGGTTGGAACTTTCTGACAGCGACACACCATTTGTTCAGGGTATAACTCCAGATGCTGTTCGTCTAGTTGATGAAAGTTTAGCTTACACTATAGCAGAAAAGCATAAGGCAACATTTACTGCATCAACTGTTCTAGGTCTCGCACAAATAGGTGTATATCAAGGACATGAAGCATGGTACGTTCCAGTTATCGAAGAAACATTAAATTCAATGAGAGTCAGAGGTGTTGGATTTATCATCATTAACGTCAATAAACCATTCGAAAAGCCGACAATAATTAAGTTAGATGACGCAACACTTCTGCCAGATCTATTTTGGTACAGAAATCCAGATTATAAACTATATAATCAAAACCCCAACAGATATTACGGCAGAAATTACTTCACAGAAATTGACGGGGAAATTCGCGTTATTGTTTTGTCCCATAATGGTTTCCTATATCCACATGATCCTAAAGTCCATGTATTGAGTTTATCAGGAGAAATAATCGAAATACTTACTCCCGATGAAGCGTATAAAAAAGGAATACCTCAAGTACTTGACGAAGAAGGATATATTGAATTTTATGAAGATGCATTCAGCGGATTTTTAATGAAAGACAAAAGTCTCGATATGTGGGCTGGATTCCTGGCAGAAAAAGACACTTTTGAACCCAGCGAAATTCTTCGCTATATTCATGACCAGCAAACTGGTACAACAATTGCAATAACGACAACTCATCCAGTTGGCAATCCTTCATCGATGCATGGAATATTTGTTTGGCGAGGTTCAAACGTTACGTATCACAATATACGAAGAGCAGGATACATCAGCGCCGATGAAGCACAAAGGGAAGGCTCTAAGATTCCTCAATTAACTGTTTTTGACGATCTCTCCGTTTCAATGAGGCTAATCTATCCCATCAAATATTCAGATGGTACAGTCAAACTTGCATGGTTCATCCCGTATAAACAGGGCGGAAGGCTTGTAGCCCTAGCAGTTGTAGACCCCGTAGACACGTCACATATTGGTTATGCAACCAAAGAGGAAGTTAGTGGCGGTGAAGGTCTGGCGCGTTTAGCAATGTCCCGATTTTCAGGAGTATCGGTAGCTGGAAGCACTGGAAACGAAATCCATGGTACAATAAAAGAGCGATCGACCTGGATAGAGGACGGTAATCAGGTAATCTTGTTTCTTGTGTCTGATAAAGTGAGAAACGATGTTTATGTCATGGCAAAAGCTCATCAGCTTAGTGCACAAGATTTCCATGAGCTTATGATGAAAGATAAAGGGGATAGTCTGCATGCAACCGTTACATGGAGCGAGGCTGAACAAGTATGGCTTATCACGGGGATTCTATAAAACTTTGTTTAGATCTAGGTTAAAAAAATAATGGATCGAAACCTGTATCTTCCACAAACTTTAATCCTTCAATTTTTTCTTTGCTTAACTGTATAAGATAGGCCTTTAATATCCCCCCATCATAGTCTGAACCTGGATTAATGCTTAATGTTCTTCCAATTCTTGTAACTCCGCCAGATTCGTGAATGTGACCATGAAGGGTCAATTTTGGCTGATATTTTTCAATGACCTCCCTAACTGCCTTACTCCCAACTGGAGAGTAAGAAGGAGCTCCAAGGACATGAACAGGGCGTTTTTTCTTGTCAAGTTTCGGAGCATTATCAAGACCTGATTTAAATGGTGGCGCATGAATTGCGGCTACAACATGATCATAGTCATTGACTGAATTAAATACGTGTTCTAATTTCTTCTTTAATTCTTTCTCCGGTAGTTCTCTGGGGGAATTCCATGGGGTCGGATTTACGTATTCAAAACTGATTAGTTTGTGATATGCATCCAAGTCAAGTCCTTGATCGGGATAAAGAATAAGATCATCCTTTCTTAGTATTTCATCAATTCTTCTGCTGTCGTCATTACCAGTAATCATAATAATTTTGATATTTTTGTCAAACGATCTATTCTTGGCTATTTCTATCCATTCCAGAATTGAAACGATATCTAGGTCCTCAAAAATTTTACGTTGATATGTAGGATCGTCAGATATTTTTTGTAACTCATTATTATCAGTGATTAGAGGTAATATTCCAAAAGCTTTCGCTTGTTCTTGCAGGTCATTTACTTCTTGCTTTGATCTCACATCATATTTCTTACCAAAAAGAGTTGCTTGATATGAATTTGATTTTGCATTATGTGCAATTGGCAGAATTTCTTTTGCAGATAAATCTCCGGCCATTATAGCGATATTTGCTTTGTATTCTTCTATCATGTTCAGAAATTTGACCCAAACTAGTTTACTGCCATGAATATCTGAAGCAAATAAGATTCTCGTTAATGGCAATATGCAAACTCCTTTTTGCGGTGGTCTAAATTTCATTTAAGCAATCTGTGTTGCGAATTAGATCATTCTTTTTATTTCCTAGATCTATCATAATGATAAAAACTTGCTGTAAATGAATTATTATTGAATATAATTGCTTTATAACTTTGTGATACACGTAAAATCCGTAATAATATTTATTATCTTTTAATTTAATTTTAACCTTCCTTAAAATGCTGTTATTACACTAAATTGCTTTGTGCATCACTTTTTTGTTTATTTAAAAAATTTCAGATCTTTACAGGGGAATATTCTCTCTTAGCTGCCAATAAATAAATGGAAGATGATAGTATACCAATCAAGAAGTCCTTGAATTTCAACATATTCTTCTGGACCATGCCAATTTTTTCCACGAGGTCCAAATTCAACCACTTGAGCGCCTGTTGGAGCGTAAAAAACTGCATCAGAACTCCCCGTTGCAATATAAAGCGTTGGTTTTTCGCCTACAACTTTTTCGGTTTCTTTAACAAGTCTTTGAACTAGTTCAGAATCAGGATCTGTATACACCGGAGGAACTCTAGAAGTGATTTCCCGATTAATTTTACAGTCTATATCCTTCATGGCGTCTTCTATTGCAGAGAGAACTTCTTCTTCAGATACGGTAGCCGGTCTCCTAACATCCACTTTCAGTTCGCATAATTCTGGAATTTGATTTATTTTTGTGCCACCCTGAATAATAGATGGCGTAACAGTCGTGGCTTCTTTTCCCAGTAGTTCGTAATCGAATAACTTATGGGATGTTAAATTAGTAATAAACTTTGCAGCGCAAAGGACAGCATTTTTTCCTTCCCATGGTCTGCTTCCATGACCTGAAATCCCATGAAATGTTAATTTTTGCGAAAAGATGGCTTTTGATCCATAACAGATCCTATTACCATCCATAGGTTCGCCAAAAATGCACCAATCCGCAGGATATTTCGATACAATCGCGCCAGTGCCATTTTCACCACTAACTTCTTCGTCTGAAACAAACTCAAAAATAGCCTTTTTAGTTAGTGAACTCTCATTTTTGGCAATATTAATAATCAAAGCGATCATAGCTGCAGCCGCACCTTTTGCATCGGCCGCGCCACGACCATAAACTTTTCCATCCTTAACATATCCACTACATTTTGACTGTTCACTTTCTGGAACTATATCAAGATGTGTGTTTACGACAATGGTTGGTGTACCCAACCCAAGTTCAACTACAAGGTTCTTAAGTCCCCCAGATTCGATCATTGTGGTAGAAATGCCTTCTTTAGTAATTGTTTCGTTTATGTAATCAATTGCCTTGTTTGGTCCATCTGGATATGTATATGAGGGAATTTCAATTAAATGGAGAAGATAGTCAATAATTTTGTCACTTAACTCTTGCATACCTATACCTCATTTTGTTCTCGGAAAAAGGATTTTGAAGATAACAAAAAAGCGAAATAAAGCGCTAGAACGTTCTCATGTACATTCGGCGTTCCCAGTCTGTGACATATTCACGATAAGTGATCCACTCTGTCATCTTTACCTTAATAAACTCCTCGAAGATAGTCGTGCCAAAGGCCTCTTTGATTACTTTATCTTTTTTAAGGTCCTCTAGTGCTTCAAAAAGTGTCCTTGGAAGCATTGCCGCGTCTCGATGGGTGAGTTCTTCTTCGCTTAAATCACTAGCGTCCTCTTGAATGGGCTCTGGAGGTTCAGTTTCTTCTTCAATACCTTTTAATCCACAGGCTAATATTGCTGCAAGCACTAAATAAACATTACAAGAAGGATCTGGACTTCGGAATTCAAGACGCATAGATTGTTCTTTTGCATCCAGAGGAATCCGAATTAAAGTAGATCTATTGTTAATTCCCCAGGTATTATTTACGGGTGACCATGTATGAGGTAAAAGACGTTTATAGGAATTTACAGTACATGCACCAACTGCAGTAATAGCATTTGCATGTTTTAGAAGACCATTCATAAAATAGTACATTTTTTCAGATAAGTTATACCCTTTTGGATCATTTGGATCGTAAAATAGATTTTTGCCATCCAAATCATAAAGTGAAAGATGAACGTGCATTCCTGATCCGAACAAATGCTGGAATGGTTTAGGCAAAAAGGTAGCGCGATAGCCGAACTGTCTTGCTAGTTCGCGTGCAACATCCATGAAGGTAATCTGATTGTCTGCAGCTTTGACAGGGGGATAATGGTGTATATTAACTTCCATTTGTGCAGGACCGCCTTCTTTTGTTACCACCGTAGCATCAATTCCCATCTGAACGAGTGTCTTGCAATAAGTCCTATAGAACTCTTCCCATTCATCCTGTCCAGACATTGCGAAAATTAATCCATGTCCTTCCTTTTCGGCGTAATTTGCAGGTGCGTAGGTACCGTCTTCGAGTTCTTCAAGAACGTAATATTCTGTTTCAAAACCTACCTGTGGAAAATATCCTAGCTCATGATAGTTTTTGACGAGTCTTTTAAGCATTAATCGCGGACAGCATTCCCACTCCTTCCCATCATGTGTATATAAGTCGCAGAGGACTCTAGCAGATTTTGAAGCATATGGTAACACAGAAAATGTATTGAAATCTGGGGTGATCGTAAAATCCTCAGATTGTACGCCATATTTGTTCCCGAACGCAAACTGATCAAAAGAGGTAAAATCCATCGTTCCCATGTTCATTGTTAATCCACGATCCAATGCCTTTTCGATATTGCCAAGGATCGCAGCTCGTCCCCTCATAATTCCGTTTAAATCACAAATCTGAAATCGTACGCTTTCGATATTCTTTTCCCTAATAATCTCAAGCACTGTTTCTAGGTCCATATATACAACCTCTGCTTTGTAATAGTTTTAAATAATTCTTAGCTGCCTTTATGTAAAAAAGGTGTTAATAAGTCTAATCCCAT
>JAECRW010000244.1 GCA_016294985.1 Candidatus Sifarchaeum marinoarchaea
GATTTGAAATACTTTATTCACAATTTTTCGCCCCTTATCGACCCTTATTGTTTCTTCATCGGGATACATGTAAATTATATTGTAATCATGAACATCGCCGGTGATTGCTACGTAAGAAGTGAACTTTTATCACTGCCATTCTAGTATGCCCTGAAGACATTGTCAAACTGCCCATTTGGGAAGCGGCTCAGCCTAAAATCTTATCTCTACCTCACAGCCCCCTCCGAAGAAATAATAATCCTCACCTTCCCTCACCCTGTCTTCAAAATATCCCCCTTCCAACCCCAGCTTCATCTGAACGTTCTTTCCCACCTTATATCCTGCTTCACCGAACAAAGTCCACTTTTCAGTATTTCTGCTTATCCGGCCCGAGGTGAGATAATTCTTTTCTTTTTCCCGATCCAGTCCGGCGGTAAAATGGATTTTATCCTCAAAGTTTACGATCCGCCGCAGAAAGGGAATCTTTTTTCCCCAGACAAAAAAAGTAAAATAATCTAACTTTATCCCGCACAAAGAAGAGAGGTTAACTAAAATTGCCGGCTCCTCCTGGTATTGCTTTCTATTCTGGGTAGAATTATAACTAACGGTTAGACTAAGATCCTTGAGGTTTTTAAAGTCCCCTTTCCAGAGGAGAGAGGGCCGATAGGTTTGGGTAGAAGATATATTCTCTTTACGGGTGAGTTTCTGGACATAGCTGCTCATCAGGAGGGAAGTGGCAAATAGTTTCCGAGAGAATCTACCTATACCCGAAGGACTCTTGTTCAAATCAATCCTAAGATCCAGACTGGGCCAGGTTCTAATCTTGAGAAAATAAGGAGTTCCTTCCCGGATCTTTTTCTCTCTCATATTACTATAGTCAGCTGCCAGGTTAAGAAAATCAAAAGGTTGCCATCTCTGTCTTAAGTTAAAATTTCCTCTCTTTAAGATTAGCTTAGTCCTTCCGTCTTTCAAATCCAGGATTTTCAGTCCCAACTGGGGGCCGAGACCCAAGGAACTGGAAGTATCATTATAAAGGCCCTCTCTGGTTATTTCATATTCGGTATAGAACCTTAAAGTACTCAAGAATTGAGACCGGGGAAAGAATTCTTTCATTCTCAGCGGTAAACTTAAGGAAATTTGAGAATGAGTGGAGATATCCCTTTTTTGGGGACCATCAAAAGAGAAACCATCTTCTCTATAGCCACCTTGGAACGAAAGGCGAGGGGAAAAATAAAAGAAAGTAGCTCGTGATTCTAAGCCAAATTCCTTTTCTCTCAGTTTAGGCATAAGAGCTCCCTGAGACTCCTCATTAACTCTCGTCTGACTATAGGTGGGCTTGATCTTGAGATTCTCAAAGGATTCCCAAGGAAGAGTAATTCGCCACTTTCTTGTTTTCTCTTTCTTATTTTCCGCTGTATCCAGACAAATTTTTCGCTTTTCTCCTATCTCATGGGCAGTCTGGATAGAAGTAGGTAGAAGCAGAAAGCGAAGAGGATTTTTGTATTCTAAAGAGACCCCATAAGTATCCTCATTCTCCATCTCGGCCCGGGATTGATGATCTGTGACCTTATTTTGCACCCTCAGACCCATCTCGGGCCAGCGAGGAAGAAGAAAATCTAATCCGTAGTCTCTTTTCTCCTCCACCACCTTCCCCAACTCTTTGGTGCTCAGGGCAGTCTCTCGCACCCATAAGGTGTTAGTTTCCTTTCTGGTAAAACCATATGAGAGGGGGAGAAACTCCAGGGGTAAAAGATCGATTCCAAGATTAGATTCTCTCATTCGCTGATTGGTAGGTAGTACACCTATGGTTCGGAATGCTGCATCTAATGTCTTATATTCACTACTAATTGAGAGGGACTTTCCCAGCTCCATCTTTAATCCTACTCGGTTAGCAAAACCTTC
>JAECRW010000009.1 GCA_016294985.1 Candidatus Sifarchaeum marinoarchaea
AGAAAGAATTTCGCTATCCTGTAATTGTTTACCCCGAAACACGAGTAACACTGTTGTTGCAGGTATTTTTTTCTCTTTTGCTACCAGTTTTTTTACGTCATTGACAGTTGATGTTTCGGGTACATCTACGTCTACAACTCCACCACCAATTGCACTTACTACTCGGACAATCATGTTGTTTTTATACCTCCATCAAACCAAAATACAATTTCATACAAACTATGATTTACATCCTTATTTTTTCTTTCGATTATTTTCAAGTCCAACATTCAGAACTGTTCTTTCTGATAGTTCACGACGACAAAATGGACAGGCTTTTCTAATTTTCAACCACTCTCTCAAGTGCTTTTTATGTGCTTTAGTTCCACAATAGGGGCATTGAACTATACCAGTATGCTTTAGGGGTAATTTACAAACCATACAGAGTTCTTCTTCGGTCCAATCCCAAGATCCGATGAATCTTGTTTCTAATGCTACATAATTGCCATCGAAAATATTCGTTGAAAAGTCAACATGATTTGAATGCGTTTTAAATATCGTTTCAATGTAAACACCGTCGCCTTCAATACTTTTTTCGACACTTTCAGACTTCTCAGTTGTTCTTAGTTCAATATAATGAGGATCATTATTCATTTTCTATCTCTCTTTCGTTAGATATGCAGCAGCAATTTATATCAATACAACTTATAATGAAGAGAATTCTAAATGATTAATGAATAATCGCAATCATTAATCTTACTAATCAACAAAATAAACTCAATGAGGTAAGAGTATGGCTTCATCCAATAAATTGAAATTAACGCTTGAGACCATCAATACACCTAAAGGCAAAGTTCCGACTGCCTCCGGGATTCATAACGTCCTAGAGGCATTGGTAGAATATTTTAAGGTGGAAATTGCCACTTCTATACAGACTTTACGAGATACTATGCAACAACAACTAATGGCATCAATTATACAAGAAGTTGAAAAATTGACAACTGGGGTTCTTGAAGGCATCCAAACGGATTTGAAATCTTTTAGAGAACTATTTACAGAACAGTCTACATCCATCGAAGTACTAGAGAGATCCCTCATCGAGATAAGAACGCAACTTGGGAATAGTACTTCAGCAACTACTGAAGCATTCGCTCAGATAACAAATTCAATAAAAGTTCTGGAAGAATCTATTGAAATAATTGATGAGAAATTCAAGACATTTGCATCTAAATTAGCTGAAACGCTTAGGGCACTTTATAAACTTAGAACAGATTGACAAGGAATCACCAGTTCATGTAATTGCCTATTATTAGGATTTCATTTTGGTGAGAAATTATTTACAGAAAGATGTGATGAATTTATTCATCATAGGAACCCACATTTCCTAGAGCGGGGAGAATTTCAATTCGCATAAGAATTAGAAAAAAGTAACATACCAAAAAAAGAATTGGCATGGCTTTTTTGAGCTGGTTTACGTAACCAAAGTGTCTGTTATCAGCAACCTTGTAATTGTCAGGTTACAATGCTGGTTTAGACCACCGTAACACGCTTGCTCCCCGTGTGTATAAAATCCTGTTATCGGTACTCCTTTTGCAAGTTTCTTGATCTCCTCGTACTCGCCGTCGAGTTTGCCGACCTTAGTAAGATAGATTTTTCTGCCTACGCAATTATAGTCAAACATCATCATCGGCTTAAATTTCGCGTATTTCTTGAAGAGATCATTTGCGGCGATTTTTGATCTGTCAGTTAATGTATCGGGTGTGCCTTCTAAAACCTCCAGACCTGTGCCTTCGGGGATATAAGCCCAAAATGTTAAGCCTAAGTCGTCTTCAACACTGTGGACGTCTCGTGTCCATATACGTCCTTGAGGGTCTTTTATACCTGTGGGATAACCTGTTCCTCCAATTCCAGAGGATCCTCCAAAGGTAACAAATGGATAATACTGCTTAAGTGTTTCTACAGACACTTCAGTGCCTTTTAATGCACTTATCTGTTCAGCATACCATTCGGCGGCAGGTCGATTATCTACTGTATAGACTTTGTGCCATAGCGTTTCTTTCCGAGCTTCAGGCGGATTTGATTTTGTTACTAATCCAACTTTGCCTGTAGACTTCCAACCGTGTCCTGAATCAACAACTGTAACAACATCTGAAGCCATTAACCCTAAGACAACAGCATCCGTATACGCCTTTCCATTGGCGAATACATATGGTGGGTTTTCCGTTAATGCGTTTCCTGCGGTTCCTCCTACTACTGGAATATTTCCAACCTCTTGTTGAAGGCCTCGGATAATACCTTCTTCTCCACCAGTCGACCCATGCATCAATATGTAATTAGTTCCTTCTTGCATTGCGCCGCCTTTTGCCGTTAACGATTCCAAAGCCATATTAATTGCAGTTTTTCCTGCACCCTCATCATCTTGGCATACGTCTGTTCCAACACCGACGCCAAATTTTATACCAGGGCTACTTATTACCGAAACCACAATGGCATCTTCAAATAATCCAGCTGAAGTGATTTCTCCTGACGTTGTGCATCCAAGCCAAGGACCAGGTATTGCGGCAGAAATTCCCGCTGCAACATCTTTTGGAGCATGCTCATATGCAGAATACACCAGTGCCACACTGAAATTTTCCTGACCGACTTTTCTCAATGCTTCAGCTGCAGCATCTTTAGCCAAATCGAAACTTGAAAATCCTTCTGTTGTTCTACGATAAGCGAATCCCGCGTTAACATTTGCTCCAATTACAGCCCCTTCAGCTGCCTCAGGGGCTTCTACAACTTGTCTAGACCTGAACCATTTTCTTATTCTCTCAAACATTCCCATTAATAACACTCCCATTTTTTCTTTCCTTTTCTTTTATTTTCATAACCTGTTAAGGTAAAAAAACATTATATTACTCAACCGGGCATATCTTGATTGATTTACAGCGCTTATACAACACCTCCTTAGCAATTTACGTCTATATTAACAATCAGAAAACAGTAATTTATTTATTTTGGTGAAATTGTAACGATTATTTTCGGGAATTTACTCAAAATGGGGAGATGATGAAAGAATTCAGAATAACTCATAAGAACATGTAGGAAACTCACGATCTGGCGTCAATTTGTAAATAAAAAGGCCATAATAAGGAAAAAATAATTGTTGATAGTTAAGAATGACTATAATCAGCGAAAAACGGCTTTTTGAGATATTCTATTATTTTTGTGTTAAAGCATTACGCTTCAAAGAAGAATACTACAATAGAAATATATTATCATTCGCCTATTTCCGAATTTATATAAATGCGATTTATCCCCACATACAAACATGACTCCTTCAAAACGCGCCAGTTTTGAAGTCTATTTCTCAAAAAGTGAAGGCTTACGACAAGTTTCCAATCCTGTGCGCATGAAAATCCTAGAAATGTTACAAAAAGTTGAAGACCTTGAATTAAAAGATATTTACTTAGATTTTGAAAGAAGTGGGGATCGTAAGTCGAAAAGTACACTTTGGGAGCACCTAAAGATACTTATTGACAACAAACTTGTCATAGTAAGGCCACATCCTGAAGATAAGCGTAGGAAATTATTTTTATTAAATTCTAAATTTGTTGGAACGACTGAAATGCCTATCGCCGAATTAAGCGATCAGCTTTCGGTGTTAATTCGAAAATCCATTGGAGATCCTTTAAGTTTTGCCAACGGACTTTTTTGTGCTGTTAGATTTGGCATAGAAAGTTTTACAAATTTCAATCTAGATCCAGTTTTGCGGGAAGTTGGAAAAACAATAGGTAAAGAAATTGTTGCAACAATTACCAATGAAGATTTGGACGGAATATTAAACGAAATTGCAAACTTCTGGGAACAACACAAGCTAGGTCTTTTACAGGTCGTTTCAAAAACTCCACTAACTATTGTAATCTCAGATTGCTATGAGTGTGAAATGATGCCAAATGTTGGAAAAACGCTTTGTGCTCAAGATGAGGGGATTCTAGAAGCAATTTTTGAAACTAAGTTCAGGAAGCCATGTATAATCAAAGAGATAGAGTGTCATGGGACAGGTCATTCACATTGTAAGTTTAATATCACGTTTCCTCTACTTTAATTACTTATATCTGATAGAAAGGTGAGAAAACCATGGCAAGTGAGATCATAGGACGAGAAATTGAGCAACGAATACGTGGAGATGTTAAATGGGACGAAGAAACTTTGGAGGCGTATTCTCATAATCAAAGTATGTACAGAGTTAAACCTATGTTAGTTACCTTTCCAAAAGATGAAAAGGACGTCATCGAGATTGTAAGAATTGCAGTAGAGCGAAAAATCAGCCTCACCCCACGATCTGGAGGAACAAGTTTAGCAGGAGCTTCTCTGAATAGAGGGATAATTATTGACTTCAAACAATACATGGACAGTATCTTAGGATTTGTTGAAGAGAACGGAAGTCATTATGTAATTTGCCAGCCTGGGGTCAATCACAAAGCATTACAGTACTTTATTAAGGAAAAAGGTTATTTTCTACCCCCTGACCCATCAAGTGCACCTATTTGTTGCATTGGAGGAAATATCGCTTCTAAGTCATCGGGTGCACATTCAGTTCGTTATGGCACATTTGATAACTATGTCGAAGTTTTGGAATTTATTACTGTGAATGGTAAGTTAGTGGATACCTCTAAAGAGGAAACTATCCCTGAAGGAATAAAGAACGGATTACTAAAATTAAAGAAAAAGGTTTCCGATGATAAGGAGACTCTGAAATTCTTCAAACGGCGAGAAGGAGTTAAAACTTCAAGTGGATACAATTTACCAGCACTCATACAGCATGAATTAATCGGCGATATTCTCGCACATATTTTAGTTGGTAGCGTAGGAACCCTGGGAATTTTTACAAAGATTAAGTTGAAGGTTGAAAGAATACCTGAAGGTGTAGCGACAAGTTTAATCTATTTTAGAAAACTTGACGAAGCTATGGATTCTGTCAAAGGTATCAAAGAGATCGGTGCAGCTGCTATAGAATTATTGAACTACGAGAGTCTGAAATTAGTCAGGCAAGAAAAACCGGAATTAGGAATACCTGAAGAAGAAGTTCATATGCTTCTCATCGAATTTCAGAGCCCAGAACGATTTGATCAGATAAAAAAACTTGAAAAAATGATTCCTGAAAAAGGATACGACATTTACAACAAAATCATTACTGAAACAGATGAGGAGAAACAACTTAAACTATGGGCAGTACGTCACGCCATTTTGCCCACACTTATGAAATTTACGAAAGGAACTGACTTGAAAGCGTGGGCTCTAATAGAAGACGTAGGCCTAGAAATTCAATATCTAGCACCCTATATACGAGAAACGTTCCCAATTTTCGAAAAATATGATCTAATTGTTGGTATGTATGGACACGTCGGAACAGGTACAATTCATCTACGTCCTCTAATTAATTTGCAGGATCCAAAACACATTGAGATGATACCTCATCTAGTGGATGATGTGTATGACTTACTGTTTAAATACGGAGGAACAATAACTAGCGAACATGGAATGGGAAGAAACAGGACAATGTACCTTGAAAAGGAATATGGAAATACAATTTTTAATTACATGAAAGAAGTGAAACAGATATTCGATCCAAAGGACCTATTAAATCCTAAAATGATGATTTGTGAGGACTGCAAGATCACTGACAACCTGAATATTATTTAATATTTAGTTCTACTATTTTTGTTATTAAACTAATTTTTTCGTTTTTCTAGAGTTTGGAGGTTTTCTTATGATAGCACAAATTGTGTTGACACCTTGGGAAAGTAAAAGACTTATTGCAAAAGGAGTAGCCCAACTGGATTCTGTTAAAAATGCCCTTGAGAATGGAATTGTCACTATTGCAAGAGGAACTACTGATGCTTATGTTTTTGAAGAGTTGCTCGGGAAACCTATTGATAAAGAGAATTTCGTTGCAGGAGCTATAGCACCTGACAGGCTTTGTTTGATAGATTTTTCTAAAATTAAATCAGAAGTAGCATTTGTCAAAGGGGAATTACGAGAAATAAAAACAAATGAAATTGTGAAAGAAATGAAAGCAGGCGATGTATTTATCAAAGGTGGAAATGCTGTGGATCTGTTCTTTAATACAGGCATTTTAATCGGAGCTAAACATGGGGGGACTATTGGTAACTCTATAGGGCAAATTATTGCGAAAGGGATCGAATTAATATGCCCCACGGGACTTGAGAAGCTCATTATGACGCCAGTTGATGAAGTTGCATCTTTAGCAGGAATTACTAGAGTGAATTATTCAACAGGTATGCCCTGTGGCTTATTTGCCGTCACAACGGGAACGACAATCACAGAAATTCAGGCATTAGAGTTGTTAACAGACAAGGACATTGAGGTAATACACATGGCTTCTGGTGGAGTGATTGGAGCAGAAGGATCAATAGTTTTACAAATCTCTGGAGAAGATGAAGGGGTCAATGAACTCATTGAAATAGTCAAAGAAATTAAAGGAGAACCGCCCCTTAATGTCCCTGTACGAACTTGTCCTACATGTGATTGGCCGACTTGCCCTTGGAAAGGTACAGAACGTCCCTATTAGAAAAAGATTTGTATAACGCTGAAAATGCACATTTTCCCTTTTTCGTCCCTATTTTTGCCCAAAGAGATTCATGAGAAGAAATCTGAATTCATTAGAAAAAAAAGAAAGATTAACGCTTTTAGTTATAGCAGTAAAAAAGAGGATTACATCATACCCTTTTGTTCTTTCTCCGATCCTTTAGTGCAGAAATAATCTTTTGTAAGGGATAGTTTTGAGAAGACAGGGCATGTGGGACAAATACAGCCTTTCTCTTCGGTTATCATAGCGTTTTTACCAATAGTCGGGAAACAGTAACCAATGGGTTCGGCTCCTTCGACCCATGTCGGACAATTCTTGCAGATGCACATAGAAAGTACCATTTGCTTCCTCTGTTCCATTTCTTCAGGACTCATTCCCATAAGAGTTCACAACCTAGCAATTTTATAGCTCGAGCTCTTGCTCAAACTATAACAGACTATTATGATAAAAGACTTAAAATCTATATGGTTGTGACATAGGTGTACGTGATCATTTTAAGGTTTATTCGGCGTTGAGGCAGGGTATAGTACATCCTTTGCATTCAGTTGCATTCAACTGTGTAGGTGGCTCACCTTTAATACTTTTAATCAACTCAAGTGCATCTTTTATCTTTTCCTCAGTACCTTCAGCAAGAAGAGTTATAGCACCTTCTGCACCATTAACTCCTCCAGCTCCAACTGTAAATACAGGAAGATCGAAGAGTTCTTGGCACGCCTCGATTTCTGTGATAACCTTAGCTCCAACCACAGGTATTATTCCATAATGTAGGCCTAGGGGATAGTCAATCTTCTTGATGCCTAAATCTAAGGCAGCTAGTTGTGTAATGGGTAACGGGATCAATTTCTCTAACCCCACCGGCATGATCAATTTGACTCCTCTAGCCCTTACAGGACCCATAAATGCACCAGCAGTACCACCGACAGGATGTGCAGCCATGATAGCGGGATACCAAGTATTTTTTCCATTTTCATAGGTAGAATAAAGTGCATTAGCACCTTTGATCACCACATCTTCTGAAGTTAAGTCATTGATTGCATCAGCATATGTCATTTCAATTTGTTGCCCTTGCTCGATCACAAGAGGTGGAATTCTTTCATTTGCTTTCGTTACACATGTACCTCTTGGCTTAATCATCCCTGCAGCAAAAAATTGGCGCTCAATCTTTTGCTGTAAGATTTCTTCTGCGATATAACCATTTGTTGAACCACCTATAATGATAATTCTTCGCGCTTTTTTAACTTCAGGTAGAGCCGCAACGCCTTTTCCAATCAATCTCTTTGATTCAGAAGGGGTCAATGTGAAGGATAGTTTTTTATTCATTTTTATTCAGCTCCCTATAGTCTTTTTTCAATATTGAGAAAAATGTACGTCACCTTAAGCGGTTCTTAAATAAATACCTTTGCACAAATAAGCAAAAAGATATAATAATCAAGCTTAGTACACACAAGAAGCTCTGTTAGTTATGTTAGGCTTCAGAATAAATATGTATATAAGCAACAAGCGTAACTAGATTGCGTTTAGCTAGCCAAAAGGGTGTAAATTTTGTTTAATAAAGCTCAAATTCAACAAATTACTCAAAAGCTCAGAGAAGAACTCGGTGCAGATCGCGTGTTCACACAGGTCTTCCATCGGCTCGTCTACTCAAGAGACTGGTCTCCCCGCGACGCAAAAGAAGCATATTTACCAGATATCGTTGTAAGACCTTTTTCAATTGAAGAAGCTTCAAAAATGGTAAAGATCTGCAACGAATTTCATATTCCCATCGTACCTTATGCAGGTGGGACGGGTATGAGCGGTGCAAGCGTTCCAATATATGGAGGAATCTCTGTTGACATGAAGGGATTCGATGAAGTAAAGGAAGTTGATGAAAAAAACATGACTGTTACATGTGGTGCAGGCATCACGATCCTTCGATTGAATGAAATCTTAGCTGAATACGGATTATGGTTTCCACATGACCCTGAGAGTAAGCCTGCCTCCACCGTGGGCTCTGCCGTCGCCTGTAACAACGATGGTACCTTCGCCATTAAATATGGACGCACTCCTGACTTCCTACTTAATGCGGTAGTTGTAACTGGAACTGGTCAAATTCTCCGAATTGGACATCGAAAGGCACTTGTAAGTAGTACAGGTCTAAAACTATTACCCCTCTTCATTGGATCTGAAGGCACATTGGGTTTAGTTTGTGAGACAACACTCAGAATCTATCCTCTTCCCAAGACGCGACAAGTAGCGGGTATATTGTTTAAGTCAATTAATGAGGCAATGAAAGCGCTTCAGAGATTATTGCAAGCAGGATTAAGTGTTGAATCTGCCCATATCAATTGTGGACGGCGTCTTAATTTTTATACACATTCATTCCGATTGAAACACAACCGAGACCCTGATATTCCAGAATGGGCAGATGCAGTTCTCTTTATTTCGTTTAATGGTGACGAAGACGTCGTTAATTTCTCTAAGAACTACGCACTAAAAGTGACCAAAGAATTAAGTGGTGAACAACTTAAGGAGGAGGCTATGGTCGAATCTTGGTGGAATTCGAAGCATACCGGCAGCTTCATTCCATTCAGACAAAAATGGCCAGATAGCCAACGGGAAAAGAAATTTGGTGCTGCGGATCTAGGACTTCCAGTAGGACGTATCGAGGAAGGTTATAAAAGATATTTAGAAATTGCGGAAAAGAACGGGCTTGAAATCTTAGGAATGTGTGTTTATAATGAAAAGGCGAATTGTATAAGCCCTTCTATTTCATTTGCAGTATGGGTGGATGATAAAGATCCAGAAAGCGTGCAAGGATGGTGGAATTACATCAAAGAAATGAGTTACATGGCTGTTGACCTCGAAGGGACGATGAGCACCTATTGGGGAGACGGACAATTTCGTGTCGGATATAACCGTTACGAACACGGAGAAAGCCTTGACACTATGATGCAAATAAAGAAGATCTTCGATCCAAACAATATAATGAATCCAGGCAAAAAATTTGATCTGAAAGAATTAGAAAAAATTGATTTTAAAATCGAGAAAAAACCAGAGTGATGATAATGGAGCTTGAAAAATTCAAAGATGCAATATACACCTGTAATCGTACAAGATGCGGTTTCTGCCGTGAAGAATGTCCTGTATTTAAAGAGAAAAAACTGGAATCTTATGCATGCCGCGGAAAAATGCTTATTGCACGAGGTATGCTCGAAGGGATTATTCCAGAGAGTGAATATGAAGAGATTGCCAAAATTGTAAACAGTTGCAGTATTTGTGGTTCTTGTGCCGCTAATTGTGCACTTGATAATGACGAGATCCTTGAGGCGCTTCGAGCAGATTTAGTTAAAAAAGGATTTGTCGATGAAAATCATCTCATAGGAATTAATTCAATCATTGAAAAGGAAAACCCATTTCAACTGGATCGTGAGGATAAATCTGACTGGGCAGAAGATATTGGATTCAGCAAGCAATCGCCAATTCTCTTCTATGCAGGCTGTACTGATTCATTGTTCTATCCCGAACGACTTGCTGACGTTGTAAAAATTCTAAAGAAACTCGGAATTGAAATGAACTACTTAGGTTCCGATGAACCGTGTTGTGGGGAACTTATGCATACCACAGGACATTGGGTCAAGTTTAGGACTCAAATTGAGAAGACAGAGAAGATCTTTAGAGAAACCGGCGTTAAAACCATTGTTACCCACTGCCCAGGCTGCCTGAGAACGTTTAGAGACAAATATTCAAAATTTTATGAGAAATTTGATTTTGAAGTCTTGCATGTTATCCAAATCATTGCTAAAAAGATCGAGAATGGAGAAATACAATTCAAGAAACCAGTAAACATGAAAATTACTTACCATGATCCTTGCCACTTAGGAAGACTCGCCGGGATCATCGAAGAGCCACGTATAATACTAAATGCAATTCCTGGCATTGAATTAGTTGAAATGAATCATATTGGTTATCAATCTCATTGCTGTGGCGCTGGTGGTGGACTTATGGCAGTTGATTATGAATTAGTAGGCAATATCTCAGATAGTCGCCTTAAAGAAGCCGAAGCAACAGGAGCAGAGTACTTAGTCACGATTTGTCCGAGTTGTGAATTCAACTTCGACAAAGTTATTCGAAATTACAATATTAAACTCCTTGATCTAATGGACATAATTGACATGGCAATCGAGTGAGACGTCAGGAGTTAGAGACCTTAATAATTAGAGCATATTCCAATCAAAGGCAAATTGAAGGAGGATATTCAAATGGAACTTGGAGAACGTATAGAGTTTCATGCTCATACCATTTTCTCAGACGGCGTTTTATTGCCAAGCGAATTAGTTCGTCTGGCTAAAGTCCTGAATCACAAGGCTATTGCTATTACCGATCATGTGGATATATCTACTCTTGATCATGTAATACCAAGGATAGTACAATTCTCGGAAGATGTAATGAAATATTGGGATATTACTGTGATTCCTGGCGCCGAGTTAACTATGGTGCCCGCTAAAAGTATTTCTGAGTTGGCCAAAAAAGCGCGTGAATACGGAGCAAAATTAGTTTTAGTTCACGGTGAGACACTCGCAGAACCTGTAGAAGAAAGTACAAATTTAGCTGCTGTTGAATGTTCAGAAATCGATATTCTGACACATCCTGGACTAATTACAGCAGAAGTTTGTAAAATTGCCTCTAAAAACGACATAGCATTTGAACTAACCTCAAGAAGGGGACATTGTCTAACAAATGGTCATATAGCCAAGTTAGCTATAGAAAATGGGGTAAAGCTCATTGTTTGTACAGACGCACACGAACCAGGCGATTTAATTGATCAGAAAGAAGCTTGGAAAGTGGCTGTTGGCGCGGGCTTAACAAGAGAACAAGCACTTGATGCAATAAAAAATACACCAGAAGAGTTAATAAAAAGGATTGCTTAGCTCTGTCTTAATGCATAGCAAGAGCCTAATAGTAACTAGCTTTTAAGAAGATAACAAATCGTTTATGACGTTTTTAGCCTGCACAAGCAGGTCTTGGATCGCTTGCATCGTCGATCCAACCTCATCAGGTAGACCTGGTGACCCAATTAAAGTATCAAGTTTTGACATATGTGAATTTGCTGCTGCTATGATATCTTTGACTTTTAAAAGAGGAGTGCTGGTCACAATATTAGCGGGTACAGGAACCTCTTGTGTAATTTCATCTGTAGAAGCCATATCAGGGAGCGATTCTTCTACTGGTAATGTAGGAGCCTCCACCTCCGCTACCGCCTCCTCAGGTTCAATATCTTCAAGTACACGTGAAATTATCCGAGGATTAGGGTTTAATCCTTGGGCGTCTAATAAGTCTAGTAAAACACCTTGGATGTTTTGTGGGTTTAAATCAGAAAGAGTTTTCTGGGCTTCTATCGCTTTTCGTTCTAGTAATACCTTTCCAGTATTCGTTGCAGGATTCAAGGTCAGATCAATGAAATACAAAGTCCCCGGAAGTTTGACTCGCATATGTTGTGTCATGAAAATCCTCCTTTAGAGTAATCCTAACATAATAATTTCCAGTTACTCGCTTATATCTCTTACTCTCTTTTTTTACTCCCTTAGTTTAAAGGAGTTTTAAAAAGCCCTCATGTTTTCTTCACAATTCTTTATTGAAAATGAATCCAATTATTACCCCTTTCTCTCCGTTCGTCATTTAAAATAATAAAAGTTATTTTTTCAATAAATTCAGACATTTGTCACAGTATTTGTCTTTTTTGTAATCTGTCTCAGCAACCATGTTTGAAAAGCGCATCACGCATTTTGGATTACTGCAATGTTCTAAGCCAAAAAGATGTCCTAACTCGTGAATAGCTTCTTTCACTGCCCTATCGATATACTGTTCTTCATCTGAAGATCGCAAACGGGCTAGTGAAATAATGCATACAGATTCTTGAGGATGTGCTAAACCTAAAACAAAATTCAGATGGGGTAAATACAAATCTGCCTTGACAATCCCTAAAACGAAATCATAATCGTTTTTTAAAGAACCAAGTAGAGGCAAGAAATCAGCTGCGTTTAATTGAATGAATCTCATTCTGGCTTTTGGATAACTACTATTCTTTATATTAACAACATCGCATCCCAGATAATCTTCAACACGGTGTTTAATTTCTTGTAAAATGTTAACTTCGTCAAATGTGACAATTAGAAGTTTACAATGCAAATTGATCATTCTATTCGCCCCTTGAACTACTAGCGCCTCGAAACGAAATTATTGTTTATATACTAAACTTCTTTAGATTCGTGAAGACTGAGTAATCTATTGTTGAGGTCAATGCATGTGTTAAAAGATTATCTTAATAGAGTTTACATTGAAAAAAATGAATTTAATACAACACTAGGCGAACTACCACCCTACAAGTGAGGGTGGCTTCCTGAATCATCCATTCCCCAACGGGACATGTCAAACAGGCTCAACGGGCAGTCCCTGCCCTGATGATGATGATGATGATGAGCGTGATTCTATAGAGTAGGTTGATCGGCTTAAAATAGTGATGGCAGAGTTATGATCTCTTGTTAAATCAAGTCCACAGTAAGGACAACTGTGGATACGTGTTGCTAGTGTTTTCGGAACAAGCTTCCCACACCTACTACACAATTGTGAGGTATTATAGGCACTCACATATTCTACTAGAGTACCAGCTTCCGCCGCTTTGTACTCAGTAAAACACATTAGTTGTCCCCAACCAGCATCACTAATCGACTTAGCTAAATGAGGATTCTTCACCAGATTGGTAATCCTAAGGTTCTCATACACAATCAGGTCATAACTATCGACCAGTTTCCTACTGAGCTTATGATGAAAGTCCTTTCGCTGATGGCGTATCTTCCTGTGTACCTGTGCCACCTTCCTGTTCTGCTTATTACGGTTATTTGACCCTTTCTTCTTCTTCCTATCTTTCCTTCGCTGCATTTTGGCTACTTTCTTCTCCGATTTTCTTAACCAGCGTGGGTTGTCTATTGTTGCTCCATTATTTAACGTCAGTAAACTCTTAAGCCCAACATCCACCCCTACCGCCTTCTTTATTTCTCTCTGAGAGCGAGGATCGGGATCAGGAAGTTCTACTGCAAAACAGGCATACCAGTGGTCGACATCGCGCTTAATGGTACAAGTCTTGATAACTCCTTCAGCAGGTATCGGGCGGTGGAGTTTAATAGTGATACTTCCAATTTTCGAGAGGCGGAATTTCTTCTTTTCGAGGGCGAACCCACTTTGAGGGTAGGTAAAGGAGTCATACCTATATTTCCCTTTAAATCGTGGGTAACCTGCGTTTTCCCCGTTCTTAATACGCTTAAAAAAGTTGTTGAAGTTCTTATCCAGTCTTCTTAGTGCATCTTGGAGTACCTGAGAATGAACCACCTTCAAAAACGGGTTGGTCTGTTTAGCGACTTGTAGTTTGGTGGCTTGCTCATAATAGGTGACTGATTGTTGGTGAGTTTGCCAGGCGTCTTTTCGCTCTGCAAGAGAGTTATTATACAAAAAACGACAGGTAGACAGCCATTGAGTTAAAGTAGTTGCCTGTTGTTTGGTTGGATACAAGCGAAATTTGTAAGTCCGTTTCATCACACTTATCCCTATGTTCCTCTGAGATTCATGTCACTAGATTTACTATCCGCAAAAACCTATTTAAAGCTGGGGGACACTACTGTGAAAGTGAAAAAAGTAAAAAACGCAATTCATCCCCCCAACAAGTTGGAGGGTCTTCTTGCGAAGAAATGATAAAATTTATGAAATTAAAAAATGAAAAAGAGAGTTTAAGAAAGAAATTAAGTCAAACAAACAACTGGCTGAATTACCGGTTCCTTAGTAAGAATAAGTGATCGGCGAAGATGACCATTTCCATCGATATATACAGCTAGGAAATGGTCGCCATGATCCATTATCCTTTTAAATAAGCCACCGTTGCTTTTTGCGTAATTTATATCATCTTGTGTTATAAGTATCCATTCTTTTCTTTTACATTTCCTACAATAAATATACGCACAATCACGCATTTTACCATCAGCTAAATAATTTTCTTAACTCATTATTCAGAGATTAAGTTCGCGTTTAATCTCCTTATAGCGATTTCGCAATGTAACCTCAGTTGTTTGTGCGGTTTCTGCCACTTCTTGTTGTGTTCGGCGCTCGCCAAATTCTATCGCGGCTATATAGAGTGTGGCTGCAGCCAGACTCATCGGATTCTTTCCGATACAGAGTTTTAAACGCTCTGCATCTTTAAGAATTTGAATAGCCCGGCGTTGTACGGCAGTAGAAAGCCCCAGGTCATTCGCAAGTCTGGGCACCATACTTGTAGCATCAGTCGGTGGCAATTTTAGGTTCAGTTCATTACATATGACGCGATAACACCGTGCAATTTCTTTCTTATCAAGGCGTGAAGCAGCAGCAATCTCTCTTAGTGTCCTCGGCAATCCATGACTCCTACTGACTAAGTAAAGTGAAGCAGCTACCATCCCATCAATCGAACGTCCACGAATTAATCTTTTACGTAAAGCTTTTCGATAGATGATAGCTGCCTCGCTTCGCACCGACATTGGAAGACCTAATTGTGATGCAAGGCGCTTTAATTCCGCTAAAGCCTTCGATAGATTTCTCGTAACCGATCTATGGTTCCTATCGTGAAGCCAGCGAAGTCGATTGATTCGATGGGCACGCCTAGGTGAGAGAAGATTGCCATAACCATCTTGATTTCTTTTGTCAATTGTTGTGCCTAGACCGTAATCGATTTTCAATGGAGAAAGAGGATCGCCAATACGACTTTTTTTGTTGCGTTCTTCTTTGGAGAACGCTCTCCACTCAGGTTGGTCATCTAATACGTAATTATCTGAGATGACAAGTCCGCATGTAGCACATACTAGAGTTCCACAGGCGTAATCGCTAATTATATGCGAGCCGCTACATTCCGGGCAGGTTTGTATTGTAGATAATCCTTCGGGTTGATCCAAATATATTTCATTTATATTCATGTTGACCCTCAAAATGGGATTTTTTTACAATAGTACCACCCAATGGGTAGTACCACCTTTCTGGTACTATCATTGTTACTACTATCATGGTCCTATTATATAAACTTTCTAGTAAATCCCTCCACAATTATTATACTGATACACTGGAAAATTAGATGCTAATACATATCAGAAAATAATTTAACTCATATCGTCCTATAATATACCGACCGTTGTAGTGTATCTAGGAAGTGTATTGAAATGGCAGTTAGCCCTGAGATCGTCGAATCTTTGAAAATTTTAGGCTTATCAGAATATCAGGCGAAAGTATATATTGCGCTCGTTGGTTATGGGTCGGCATCAGCCTCAGAAATCAGTATGGCGAGCAAAGTTCCCCAGAATAAAGTTTATAGCGTTCTGAAGGAGTTAGAGGAGGAGGGTTTAGTGTTTGTTGGAGGGACTGGCAAAGGAGCTAATATTTATCGACCAAATAACCCTGATTTTTTCATCCGAGAAATGAGTTTAAAGTACGGTCATGCCACCGGCACAGCTAAAGACTTTCTTATACCGCTTTTTGAACGTAGTAGTGAACAACATAAATCAAAATCGATTTGGGTGTTGAGAGGGACATCAACAGTGTATGCAAAAATGGTAGAGATGATTTTAGGGGCTAGCGAAGAAATTATACTAGCAACGGACACGCTTTATGATTTAAAAGTCGCACGAGTTATTGAGGCAATTAGAAGCCGCAAAAAAAGGTTAAAAAACGACGAGGGAATTGATTTAAAAGTTAAAATCATTACTTATGCTCATGGAATAGATGATAAGTACGAGAAAGATGTGTTGAAAGAACTTGCAGATTTAACTGAGGTTAAACTACTCGAACGTGAAGGACGTCTCGGTTCAATTTTCTTGGTTATCGATGGAAATGAGATTCTTCAGGGGACGTACGCTATCCTCTCTCAGGAAATTGGTTTAGGTATGGTCGCCATGTGGAGCGATAACAAAAATTTTAGCGAGTTGTGGCATGAATTCGCAAATTATCTCTGGGAAAAGAGCCAACCGCTTGAGAGTGTAATTTCAGTAAGTGAATAGACTATTTTATGGTTTAATTTTGAAGCAGAAGAAGTTCCCACAAAATTGTTCATATTAAAAGGGAATGTTAAAATTCAAAAACGTCAGAACTTAACTAACATTATGCTAAGAGGTGAATCCAATGAGTGAAGAAAGTGGGGAACATGTCGAATCAGCTTTTGAAAAGGTCAAAGTCGAGATTGAAAACCGGTTAAAGTTTGTCAATCATAAAGTCGCCATACTTAGCAACAAAGGAGGCGTTGGTAAAACTACGGTGGCTGTAAATTTAGCTGCAGCGTTTGTGGCATTTTATGGTATGGATGTCGCATTACTAGATGTTGATGTTCATGGACCAAATGTGCCAAAGGCATTAGGACTTTCTAACGTGATTCCTCGTGTGGACGAAGAGAAGAACGTGGTATATCCAGCGATTGTAATGCCAAGATTAGCTGTAATGTCAATGTATTATATGGCTAAAGATGATGATCCAATTGTTCTTCGCGGCCCATTAAAAACCAGTTATATTTCCAGTGTCCTTCAAGCGACTGATTGGGGACGTCGCGATGTATTAATTGCTGATTTCCCCCCAGGTACGGGCGATGAAATTCTCACATTCTTGCAGGAGGTACCTGTTGATGGAATAGTGATTGTTACTGCCCCTGATCCTCTTAGCGAATTGGACGTCAAAAAAGCAATCAATTTTTCCAAAATGCTTGAAGTAGAGATTCTAGGAATCATTGAGAACATGAGTTATATGAGATGTCCTCACTGTGAAGAATTGATTGAACCATTTGGAGAGAGTATTGGAGAAGAAATGGCGAATAAAGTTGATGTACCCTTCTTGGGACGCCTGCCATTTGATCCAAATATCTCCCGTTCGGTTAGGGAAGGAAAACCATTTATTTTGAATTATCTTGATAGCCCGACTGCTAAAGAATTTGAAAAAGTGACAAAAAAGATACTCGCAATTCTTACTGCTAAAGAATAGCAAGTAAAACTCAGAGAACTGTTTCTAGTATGCCCTACATCAAAATGGTAAGGTAAAAAGCAATGGTTTCTTCCTATAGTTTTAAATAATTGAAAAATGCAAAATGCTTTATTTGTACCGAATTTGAACACCTTTCTTATAAATTGCGGAGAATAAGAAAGGAGGTTTGTGAGTGGCTCTAGCATTTGTTTTAATAAATACAGAAATTGGTGCTGAAGAAGATGTTGTAGCAACTTTGAAAAACATCGAAGAAGTTAAAGAAGCCTATTTAGCATACGGTGTCTACGATATAGTTGCTAAGATTGAAGCTCCTGATATGGAGACCATTAAACGTGTTATTTCTGAAAAAATCAGGGCTCTAAAGGCAATTAAGACAACTACTACTATGATTGCCCAATTACCATAGCCAAATCTTTTTTCTTGTTCAAGCACAAGTTCAAGTTACAGAGAAGAGAGTGATCCAAATATCACTCAAATTGAAAGTTATATGGTTTCCAGGCTGGTTAAAATCCACAAGACTTGCAATTATTGGAGAGAAAAACAAGAAAAACCTGAAAGAACAAAACCTGCTTCTTGTAAAAAATCCTAACAAAAATAAATCCGTTATTGTAAGAGTAGTTTCAATAAATAATGCTATTTTTTCAGAAATTAAAGAATTAGCAGATTTAGTAAGATTTTTTGAAAGTGATGAATACATCCTTCTAAGCAAGATACTGAAAAACGTGTTGGAAATAAGTGAAGATGATTGGGTTACTTTAGAATCTCCACAGACAAATATTTTCACCTATGGAACATTCCTAAGTGCATTCTGGGACTTTACAAACCCAGAATATCCTTTCTTAGTACTGCCAGGTTCTAGGCATTACATATTAGAAGAATATCATTTTGTGCGAGCTAAATTGGACAGTTTTGTACGTATATGGCCACCTGGTTTATCATATCCGTTCATTACACCTCAAGAAGGCTTGGTCTTAGGAGAAATATATTTTGATGTTCCACCAAATAGATTTGTTGAATTGGACAGAATCGAGGGAGAAGGATATCTCTATAATAGAGAAAATGTTTCTGTAGAATTACTGGATGCACCTTTTAAGGGACTAAAAGTCGATGCAGTTACATATGTTGGCGCCGACAGTCTAGTATCAGAATATCCAAAACAGCCCACTTTTGACCGTCTAACTTTTGGTGATGTATATTACATTGAAAGAGAAGAAACATGGCAAAAACTTACCGTAAATGAAGATTTATTCATAAAATACGTCAAAGGAACGATTCCGATACTGATTTCAACTTATTCTCCTGTCCTAGAAGCGCAATACAGAGGAGATGTCGGAAAAATATTTGAAACCTCTTTCGATGAACTTTGTAAACTTGCTGATGAGATAACGAAGGAAATTTTCTTGCATGATGAAAAACAACTTCCTAATACTCTAATTGAAACGCTTCAGAATATATGGTCCCCTGAAATCCTAGATAGTTACTATGAGAAAAAGGATCTCAAAGGATATATCGAAACGACTTGTAATTCTTTCATTGAGAAAATGCAGAAGTCAATAAAAGAATGTGTAGAACGCTTTGGACAATGCATACTTCTTATTCTTAAAAGTCACCCTCAGGAAGGCACTGATTTAATCGTAGAATATAATAACGAAATTCTAGACGTTGATTCATTAACAAAAAATCTTAAATCGACCTATCAGCTTACCTATTCAACTGATAAAGACAAAATAATAGAGGATTTACTGACCCAGTCTAATATCGAAAAAATCGCCGTCATACAAATAAAGATTCAGGAGGAAATTCTATTAAACCCCTTTAAACGAGGGAATTTAGCAGCAGTGCTAGCAGAAATCCTTCTTATGGTCTAATTAACTTAAAAGATCAATTAATGTCTTGTTGCTCCTTTTTTCGTAATAGAAATCTTCTATGATTCGTTTAGGCACTCTAATAATTGTGCTTTCATTAAAATCACAAGAATAACACTCTTTTTTGATTCTCAGAGAATATTGGCCATGTTTTGACCTTGCAATAAACAAATCAGCATCCATTAATGAATTACAAAACGATTGTGGACAAGGCAAGGTGTCGCTAAATATTGAAAGGGGGTTTTTATTTTCCAATGCTTTAAGTAAATCTCCTTTAGCGATTTTTTCTTGAGCTAGATACAAAGAACTCTTCACTTCAGGCATTAATCGAAAAATCTGTTTCATAAGATTTGATAAATATAATTGTCCAATCTCAAAATCATTGTTCTCAAATGAATGTTTGATCTTAGAAACTTTTAGTTCTTCACTCATTAAAAACTCATTGAACTCTTGTGCATTCTCGATAAACTGCGCTGCTAATGTAAATCCATTAAATAGAAGTTCTAAAATATCTGCACGCATAATAAGTTCTTCTTTTTCGTCACCAAGTAGTTTGGCGCGTTTTGTACAATCTTCAAGAGTGTTAAAAAGATTAGTAAGATAGAGAGCACCTTCTGCAAGGTTTCCACTTTGTAATTTTGTAGTTGCTGCATTGAGTTCCTCTTTAGCGGTACTAATGCATGTAGTCAATCCCATAAAAACAGTACCCCTTGTTTACGCACACAATAGATTTTTCAAGACCCTTATTTGATAACACGGAAAGGTGCCTTAAATTTTCTTCCATTTCCAAAGTAGGGATTTATTTGGGAAAATCGTCCTGAATTTTTCTAGGATTTATAGAAAATATTTAATAGGAGATTTTATTCTCTGATGCCCATTAATTAATTTTGAATAAGTTGAGTGCTATGTCGAAGTTTACAAAGCGGATAATTATTTTTTCGGTGTTTGCGATTATAGTTTTAGCGTTGCTCATCTATTATGTGAACCCAAGAGAGTATTATCAAGCCTTGAAAGACTTTCCTATCATAATTGCAATTGTTTACCTAGGGGTTATCTTTGTCAGTTTTTTCCTTCGATCATTCCGGTGGAAAGAATTACTCTCCGCTACAGGATTTGACACGAGTATAAAATTTACATGGCGAACTATGCATGCAGCTTGGTTTGTTAATTGGATAACGCCATTAAGAATTGGCGAAATGGTGCGCCTTTACTCCGCAAAGAAAAACGAGGGGATCTCGTTCGGAGCTAATAGTGCGGCAATCGCAATTGAGCATATTTTTGATCTCATTGCCATATTGATAATTTCGTGTATCAGCCTCATTCTAACGTTACAGTTAAGCCAAGTTCCAGATAATACATTCTTCGTCCTTGTTTTGGCATTAGTAGCTATTATAGGGCTTATTGCATTAGTTTTAATACTACTCTTTTTTGGCAAAAAGGCTGCGCGTATTGCAAAGCCAATTTCACAAGAACTATATGAAAACTTGTTATATCTACATACTTCCTTTAGAAAAGGTTTCAAATTAGCTTCAAAAAAACCTGGTAAATTGATTATGATGGCACTTCTTTCAGGATTAATCTGGGTCATTGAAAGCACCGTGCTCTATCTTCTTATAATAGGATTAAACATGAACGTACCCTTTTCAGTTACAGTACTTGCAGGTTCGATTGCTTTCTTAACATTCACAGTACCACTCCTTCCTGGAAATCTAGGAACATATGAGGCAGTCTTTGTAGCCATTTTAACTATTGCGGGACTTTCTCCACGCAGAGCACTTCATGTACCTTTAACTGATAGAGTCATAAAAGCCGTGTATATGCTGGCGTTAGGTCTCCCGCTTCTGTTGACAGAAGGGATAAACATTACAAAACTTGAAGAAGTCGATGAGTACATTGAGGAAGAAGAAGACAAACTTGTAAAAGAAAATAGTATAGACGAATAATGGCTTTTTGATTATATCGAGTAGACTACCTGCATGAAGTGCTTTAAAATTAGCAAAGCGTAAAAAATTAGTGGCTAAAATAAGTTAATAAGGTGAAAAGAGTCTTCAGTTACATGAAAGGTAGATTTCAAGCAATTCAACTAGAACTTTCACATAGTCAAATTTAAAAGAGGAAGGAGTTTTGCAAAGCGGGTTCGATATAACTCCACTACTACTTTATGCGCTTGCGTCTTTGGTTTTTTTAATTATAATTTGGCTACTAAGATCTAAAAGAAGGCAATATTAAAAAGCATATTCAACACTAATCTTCTAGTGATTGATATTGAGAGAATTAAGAAAAGAAAAAGCTACTGTCAGGTCTCAATAGATTTACTCATGGATCTTTAATTACCTTCACTGGAAAACTAATTATAATTGGATATCCTAGAGAGATATAAACATTGAGGGGCTTTTTTACCGTCATATGATAAGGTTTTTGCTATGAGCGAACATCAACAGAATACTCTAGATCACCCATATCTTAAACCAAACTTAATAGAGCGCAGACTTTATCAAGAGACTATTTTT
>JAECRW010000245.1 GCA_016294985.1 Candidatus Sifarchaeum marinoarchaea
TGCATGTAATTACACTAACTACAAGACGGAATGTTCTTCGAATCACGCGGAGAACACGTTCTTGTGCATGAGACTGAACCCGAGAGGTCCCATGCCTTCCACGACGGGGATGAATGACAGGTACAGGGACGATAAATATGATAGCCAACTAGAACATCAGCGTACCTTTGGAGCGGGCGTATTGGAGATAATCCATTTCCACTCTGCCTTCGATTTGGTCCCTTACAGGGACGGTACGCTCTCTTTTTTCAAGTAATGTATCGGTTGTTATCCAAGCGGAAGCGTCACTGCCTGCACCTGAGCCATATGAAACGAGTAAGATTTTCTCGTTATCTACAGCAATATCTAAGGTGGAAGCAAAGCCAAGTGGACTTGATCCAGAATATAGATTTCCGCACTTTGTTACCATAAGTCCTGGCTTCATTTGTTCTATTTCGAAACCTAATTTTGTGCCAGCACGTATTGGAAACTTTCCATTTGGCTGATGAAAAACTACATAACTGAAGTCCTTTGGAGTCATTTCCAAATCGCTCATTAGTTTCTCGGCAGCGGCTATTACATGCTTGAAATACGCGGGATCTCCTGTAAACCGTCCTCCATGGCTGGGAAATTTTTCAAATTCGCGTCTCCAGAAATCCGGTGTATCGGTTAAATATGATGCAAATCCCAATGGTTCAGCAATGACGTCAGTCTTGCCAAAAATAAGAGCTACCCCACCTTCTCCCACACTGTAGTCAAGCGGATCACCAGGTCTAGCTTGAGCCTTATCTGCACCGATGACCAAGGTATATTCATGTGATTTACCCGTGAGTTCGTCGTTAACTAAAGCAATAGCATCAGGAATCGCATCAGTTGCTGCTTTACATGCAAATTCGCGATCACTGCCTCCGACGTAAGGTACGGCAGCTATAGCTTCTGCAACAATTGTAGCGGTTGGTTTAACTGCGTAAGGTGGTGATTCAGAACCTACCCATATACGGTCAATCTTTTGTGGGTCAATTCCTGCGTGATTAATTGCCCTTCTTGCTGCTTCGACGGAGTATGTACCAGTATCTTCATCTAAATTACCGACGCCTTTTTCCTCAAGCGCTAATCCTCTTTTATACGTTTCTGCATTGGTTCCAAAAGTGGCTGATATTTGTTCTACAGTGATTTTGTATCTTGGAAGATAGACTCCATAGGAAACTAATCCTGCTTTGTGGGAGATCTTCTTTGGAGTATATGGGCCATATTCTTTGAATAATGATGATCGAAAAGGTCTGAATTTCATTCCGTATTCTATAACGCCTGCATCACCTTGTTCCGTAATTCTTCTGAATACGGGCTCAACGACCATTCCAATAATGTCATTAACGATGTCTACTTCATCGCTAGTGATCTCAAAATCCGCAAGCATGGTGGGTACTTTGTATCCATCCAGTTCCACGACAGCTGAGATGTAGGGTGCATATCGTGTGTGAGTTGTTGCAGGATGTCGAATAACAGATGCAGAAAAAACATTGGCACGATGACCGTTTTCTATAAGGCTAATATCCTTCAAATGATCATTATTTCCACATTTTGGACAAATCTTGCGCTTTGGAAAATATTTTCCATTGCATGCTTCACAATAACTTGCAATAAGTCTATAACGTGATGCAAGGTTTCTGCGAACATATGGAACACTCATATTACGTAACCTCCATATCTAATGTTCAACTCTAAACTTGTAGCACGTGAACGCTACCAACACCACCAGTTCCACCGATATTATGTGCAACGCCAGTTATGAGATCGGTGTCTAAATCGACTTGTTTTTTACCAGCAATACCAACGAGTTGTTCCCATATTTCACAGATTTGTCTTGAACCTGTGGCACCAA
>JAECRW010000073.1 GCA_016294985.1 Candidatus Sifarchaeum marinoarchaea
TATAGCCATACTTACGGCAAGGTTGATTGATGGATACTCCTAAGGGTGTACAATGATGGTTGAAAAGCCCGAAAAAATTGGATTAATTTCTGATACGCACATACCTATGACTACAAAAGTACTTCCAGAAAAAGTTCTTCAACTTTTCAAAGAGAACGAAGTTTCTTTAATCATTCACGCTGGTGATCTAGTTTCTTTAACCGTGATAGACGAATTAAATACAATTGCTCCAGTTCTTGCAGTGCATGGAAATATGGATTTTCTAGGACTAACAACTCAACTGCCTGAAATCAATGAAACTGAGATATTTGGTCATAAAATAGGTGTTATTCACGGAAGTGGTGGTCCTCAGGGATTTCTAGCAAGAGTTGAAAATATGATAAAGGAAAAAGATTACGAAATAGTTGTTTGCGGTCACTTACATAATGCTTTTGTGGAAAAAGAGTTTGGCAGGCTTTTTGTAAATCCTGGTTCTCCAACTGATAAGCGCTGGGCAGAAAGAAATACTATTGGAATCCTTGAAATAACATCCCAAGACGTGTCTCCAAAGATCATCGAGATTTAACCTTTCTTACAAGCAACTAATTCACGAAATTGGTGCGTTTTTTAATGGCAAAATGGAGATTAATTTATTTAGATCGGGTGGATCCGCTGTGGACTCAAACGGTATGGCATGCTACTGCATTATATACTTCACAAAACCTCGATTCTACTATGAACACCCTTCTAATTGAATTTACCGATAGAAAACTTGTGAGTTGTGGGCAAAGCCAAAATATGTATACAGAAGTTAATATCGACTATTGTAAGGAGAATGATATCCTCTTTACAAGAAGAATGACCGGAGGTGGGACTGTCATGCTCGATGAAGGACAGGTTTTCTACCATGTCATCTTTAAAGGCTATCATTTTCCCTTGAAAAATAAAATTCTTTACGATAAAGCACTTAAAGGACCGCTGCAGTATTTAAGATCACTTGGACTTGATGCTCATCAAGATATGAATGATATTTTCATTGAGGATCGCAAGATCTCTGGGAATGGTGCGGGCTCCATTGAATCTACAGGCGTTGTTTGTGGCAATATTATTGCAGATTTTGATTATATGTCCTGTGTTGAAACACTTCAAATGCCAAGCAACAATTTTAAAGATCTTTTTACACCTCTTCTCAATAGATATCTTACCACGTTAAAGCTAGAACTAAATCATAAAGAAATGAATAGAGAAGATATGGCTAAAGATCTAATTAGAGCCTTTGAAAAAGCGCTAAAAATTGAATTTAAGCATGACGAATTAACAGACTGGGAAATAAATAAACTCAATGAATTAAATGAGCAGTATCTAACTGATGAATGGATTTTCATGCCAGAGTATTTCAAAGACCGTAAAAAGGACAGAGAATTCATTAAGGTAGCACGTGGTATCGGTATTGTCCATTTTACAGAAGGATTCGAGGCAGATGTCATTATAAGAGGCAAGCAAATATCGCAAATTGATCTCTTTGATAGTGGATATGCTTTTTTGAATGATTTGTCTGGAAAAGACATTTTTGAGATCAAACCATTTCAAGATACGATCTTAGAAAATTTCAGAAAAAAATTAGTGAAATACTATTATCATACGCAATAACAGCTTATTAAGGTCACTGTCCCATGGATGATGTTTAATGAAAAATGGCATAGATACGTTCTGCTTTCTTTTTTCCAATCCCTGGCACTTGTTGAAGTCGCTTGATGGACGCTGTTGCTATTCCACGTATCGTGCGGAAGTGTTCAAGAAGCACTTTTGCCAGTGAATCGCCGATAAGTGGGATTGAGGCGAGAACATAGGATTTCTGATTCTTTTCGGGTAAAGTCGAGCGTTTTGGCTTCCTATACCATCGACCTTGAGGCAATTTATCATTTTTTCCCTGTTTTTCCCTGTTGATGGTGATCTTCAAAAATGATTTAAGTGCATCTGCATCGTCTTCGATGAACACGATCGGTGTGTTGTATACAAAAAGAATTTCCTGTTGTGCACCAACAATTTGTCCCCAAAAGGATGAAAGATCGCCATTTGAGTTTATCTCTGGCAAACTAGAGAGATATTCGCTACATGTTCCATGTATTAAAAGCATCTGTCTTTTTATAGGATAATCGAGGATTTTTTCTGTTTTCATCAGGTTTAATAACTGCTGCCAGAGTCTATTTGATCTTATCGAGCTGATAAAATCATTAACTCTCTTTCGCTCAATAACAACCGCCATCTCATTTGAATTAATTATGAGAAAATCACCTAAAGGCAATTGTTGTACTTTAAATATAGCACCTGTTTCGTGAGCAATTTCTTGTGCAAGTTCAATAACATTATTAGATTCTCGATTGTCAACGAAAAACTTCATTGGAGACCCCTTTTAATTGTTAATATTCACGACGCTTCAGTTTAAGATTATCATATACACGATAAAAAGTTTCCTTACTGAAATAACATAATCGAATCCAGTCACTAAAGGGTTAATAACGGCAAATAACCTTGGAAATAATCACTTACCTAAAATAAAAAAAAATCCAAAAGTTTCATATTTCTGTTTATTCATCCATATAATGGTCATCAAAGATATGGAGAATATTACTATAAAGACTTCGGACGGTCGGAAATGAGCAGAGTAGTTCGATTCTGTAGAAAATGTGGCAGTTCTATAGTCCCTGGTGCACAATTTTGTAATACATGCGGTACCCCTATAGATCCCCAAGACCCCTTTCATACGTCAACAGAGCCAGTTTCAATTTCAAAAACTACGGAACATGAGATCCATCCATCAGAAAGTATAACTCAAGAAGAGGACTCTATCGAGGAAGAAGAGATTCCTGCTGACGAATTAGAACGAATTGTTACGACGTATAATATTTGGAAATTGGATGCACAATTAAAACCACTAGATCTTAAATTAGAGGAATTAAGCGTTAAAAGGGAAGTTGGGGAATTAACCGAAGAAGAATATCTCTCAGAATCTGCAAATTTAGAGGATATGAAAAAAACCTTAGAAAAAGAGCTGAGCAAGAAAAAAGATGTTAAACCACTGCTTATGTACGCATTAATATCCGACGAACAAAATGCGTCTGACCGACTCAATAAATTAGAAAATATCTTTGAGGAAAATAAAATATCACAAACAACTTACTCAAAGCTCAAAAGAGAATATTCCGAAAAATTACAAGCAATAAGGCATGAGCTTGCTTATGAACGACAAAAAATGAATAAATGGAAGAAAATATTAGAGAAAATGGAAAAAAATACAAAAACATTACTTGAAGAATTACTAGTGCGATACGAAATTGGAGAATTACCAGAAGATGAATACATTTCCAAAAAATCTGATTTAGAAGCAAAAAGAAAAGATTTGGAGAATTCTCTTACTCTAATTAATTTTCTTTTAAAATAAAAAGAGGAAAGTTTATGTCAAAGGTCAAATATTGCACAAATTGTGGAAATAAAATCAATCCCGGAGAAAAGTTTTGCAGAAAATGTGGAACCCCCGTTTCACAGTTAACAGATATTCCCAAACCAACAATTCATACTGTAGAGCCACTAAAACCTCCTGAAAAAGAACCAATATTCTCCGATCGGGAAATAAAGGAGGTAAAAATTCCAGATGAACTATACACTCAATTTGGGTATCGTGGTGAACTTAAGTCAACCAAAGAGGGGATGGAAAAACTTTCAGTTGAAGTGGAAAGGATAATGGGGAAAATAAAAAGTGGCGAAGTAGATATGGCTGATTATACCGATGAAATAAAAGATCTAAAAGGGCAGTTTGCTGAATTAAAAGAAAAGAAAAGCGGTTTAGAAAGCAAAATCAAGCCATTACCTCACGAAGCATTAGTTGACGAGGAAGGATTATGGAGAGAACGACTTCAAAAATTGGACTCTGTTAAAAAAGAAAAAAATCTAAGTAAAGAAGTCTATCAAAAAATGAAATCTGAATATGAAGAAAAGTATGCAAATGCAAGTAAAAATCGAAGAGACGAAATAGCAAAAATGGAACTGTGGAAAAGAAAACTGGAAGAAGAAAAAACAAATATGAAAGAACAATTAGAGGTTTTAGAAACGAGATATGCTACTGGCGAATTAAGCGAAGCCAATTATACCAAAGAATTGAAAAAGATAAAAGAAGGCTATGACAAAAAGAAGCTTGCACTGTCAGTATTATCTGAGGTTTTAACTGAAATAAAATAATTAAAAAAACTCGCTTTGCTTGAATTCTGTTCACTCTTTTCTGGTCGAAAAATTTTAATAAGAGCGTTGCGTTAAAGCAACGAAGCACTTACGTTAAGAACAGGGTATTAGAGCTAAATACACCTCTCATTTTTAAAAATTCTCAGGAGATCAAAAATGACTTCTGATAATCTATATGATGTTTTAATAATAGGTGCAGGTCCTGCGGGCTTAACTGCGGGTATATATACTGCAAGAGCCAATCTAAAAACATTGATTTTTGGCATACATTATGACTCTCAGTTGGCTAAGGCAGGAATCGTTGAAAATTACCCTGGATTTCCAGATGGCATTCAAGGTCTTGAGATATCAGAGCTTATTTATACACATGCAAAAAAATGGGGTTGTGAAGTTCTAACTTCTAATGCTAAAATGTTAGAAAAAAGAGAAGATGGTTTATTCAAAGTGATTACAACAGATGATAAATCATTCATGGCATACTCACTTATTTTAGCCACAGGAGCCCACTACAAAAAATTAAATGTACCTGGTGAAGAAAAACTCTATTTAAAAGGTGTTTCGTATTGTACAGTTTGCGATGGAGCCTTGTTTGGCGGGAGAAAAACTGTTGTAGCAGGATATGGCAATGGTGCAGCAAAGGGGGCCTTATATCTGGGCGGACTGGGTAGTTCTGTGACGATACTGTGTACTAAGGAAGATCTAAAATGTGAACCGACTTATTTGGATCGGCTTAAGGAATTGAAAAATATAGACATTCTTTATGGTGTAACTATAAAAGAGATTACTGGAGAGGATCGCGTAACAGGTATTGTTTTTGTAGATAATGGGGGAAAAACAAATACACTTGCAATTTCAGCAGTCTTTATAGAAGGCGGTACCGCCCCAAACGCTGACCTTGCAAAAGATCTAGGGATTGAATTGACTAAGAACAAATTTATTAAAGTCAATCGCGTCACTCAGGCTACAAATATCGATGGTGTATTTGCAGCTGGAGATGTGACAGGTGGAAGACGACAAATCGCTACGGCTGTTGGAGAAGGATCCTCTGCTGCAATCAGCGCGGTTAACTTCGTACGTGCACACAAATGAATTTGAAAAGATTAAATTGCAGGCACGTTTTTTGATAAGTGTACAAAAAATCTGAGTTGCTAAAATCTGGAAAAGCTAAGGTTCACACCAAATATGAAAGAAGCTTTTCGTTGTTAAAATCGTTATCATTGCCTATAAATACATACATCTTGACTTAGGAGGCTAACAGCTAGCACATATGCATGTCGCAGTGTCAAGGACTCCTCTAAATTTGCGGAGCGTGTTAAAGATGAAATCATCTAAATCTTCTGGGTTTTTAACAAGCACTTTCACAATCAGGTCGAACGCTCCATAGATCAAATACGCTTCTTCTACAAATTCATTCTTTCTAATTTCATTGATTAAGTCCATTCCACCTTCCGGGCTAATTTTAGCGAGCACAAAGGCTGTCATGGTCATGTTTAGCACATCCTGAAGTCGCCATATGAATTTATTTCATTTGTTAGGTGTATTTCTATTTAAATATTTTAATTCGCGCTTTTTTATAATTATCTTTAACGAAAAACCTCAATATAACTTCTGATTAGTTACCAGGACTTATTTATATTTTTCAATCTCATTTTTAAGCCATTTAACAAATTCAGGTTCGCCTTCCTTCATTAAATACGCTAATTCATCGTTTAAAGAGAAAGAAGGCATGATTTTAATGAGCCAACCTAATGTGTATGGCTTTTTTACGATGACTAAAGGATCCATCATAACTTTCCTGTTTCGTTTGATTAGTTCTCCACTCACAGGCGAATACAAGATGTTCGTACCTTTACTAGAATCTAATGCGCCAAAAGGTTGGTTGGATTGAATTTTACTACCTTCCTTTAGAAATAGTTCTATTAAAACTATATCATCTACATTCTTGCTCGCGAAATCAGTTAATCCGAGAGTTACCATTCTGTCTTTTTCCACTTTGACCCATATATGTCGTTCAGAGTAGTAGAGATCTTCAGGGAATTTATAATCGCTTATTTTGCTCATTGATGGGCCCTCAACTATATCTTCTTTGGTTGAATGAGGATGCTTCTGAAATCAGAACATGTAGAAGAAGTTTTGAAGGTGTCTTTTATAAATTGTATTGTTACTAATTTACCGTTCCTTTCATAATAGACATTTATTACTAGATAGTGCCTATCCACCCACGAGCAGAACATGAGTGGAGTCCCCGCTAGGACGGTTGAGCGGGATACCTTTCGCCATATAGGGGACAAGCTTTGCGTGTTTTAGGCTAAAGCGTTTTTTACGCAGTTCTTGATACACACGATAGATATTTATGGCGACAATATAATCGCGGTCTGCTAGATAGCTACACGAGCCACAATAAAAGAACCTACCCCGTTTTAGTGCTTGACGAGAGCGAGGATCACTGATTTTCTCCCCTTTGGCCCCACAGCGCGGACAAAACGTAGAAGTCCAGCGTGGATTTACTCGAACGATCTTAATCCCAAAGCATGTAGCTTTGTAAATGAGGATTTCGTACAGTGCCCCTCGTAACCAATTCGAGAGTTTGCGGGAGAGTGTGCGCCAGTGTTTCGGCGGTTCATAGTTCCGCAAGTCCTCAAGGACAATGGTGTTACACCTCCAGCGCAGGGCAGTCTCCAATAGCTGGTTACTCGCCAGATGCAGGATTTCCTGCCGATAGCGATTCAACTTACGGTACAGACGCTTCAATTCCTGGTGTCGTTTGCCCTGCCCATGCCAGTGTACCGGATAACAGTCTAATTTGCGTTGCAGTCGGGTAATATGGTGGTAGAGTTGCTCAATTTTATGCAACAGTGTGTTAGAAGGCGACCAAAAGATGGGAGTGCTTAACTGTGACCCAGCTTCGCAGATGACCGAGGTCGTCAGATTAATCACTCCTAGATCGCTGGCCATCACACGATTCGCACGCACTGGGTGAATGTGTGATGATCGTTGTTGAGTATGAGTGTGATCCTCCACAGACCAGGCACATTCCAGGAAGGGCAGTGTCAAGCCATTTTTCAGTGTGAGATAGCGTAAGGTTGGGGCACACAATGTGCTATTGGGATAAGTAATACGTGGTTGAATTTTGGCAGGGATTGACAGGGTAAACTTCCGCCATGCCCAGTGGGAACGTTGTGCGGGATGGGGACGGCAG
>JAECRW010000246.1 GCA_016294985.1 Candidatus Sifarchaeum marinoarchaea
TGTAGTCTTGCGATTCTTTAAACGAACTGTAGTTGTGATTTAATATCAGTTCGTCTGAAGTGTTCAGACTGTCTTTCATACCATCTGATTACGTCAGCAGTAACTGTAGGATGAATTTTCTTCATTGCCTCAGTGAAATGTCTTGCTTCCACTTCTTGCACGTCTATATTTTCCCGTAATGCAAGCATAGCAGCTTCCCGACATAACGCTTCAATGTCAGACCCCGCATAGCCCTCTGCTGCCATAGCTAATTTTTCTAGATCGACATCTTCAGCAATAGGCATTTCCCGTGTATATATTTTCAAAATTTCGAGGCATGTATTTTTATCGGGAGATGGAACAAGTATGAGGCGATCAGTTCTGCCGGGCCTCAATACAGCAGGATCAACAATATCAGGGCGATTGGTAGCAGCAATTACTACCACATCCCGAAGGGCTTCAAGACCATCAAGTTCCGTTAATATCTGGCTAATGACTCTTCCAGTTACATGAGAGTCGCCGTAGCCAATTCCCCGTCTTGGTACTATTGCATCAATCTCATCGAAGAAAACGATAGCCGGAGCAGCCATCCTTGCCTTTCGGAAGACTTCTCTAATAGCTTTTTCGGATTCTCCAACCCATTTACTTAACACTTCGGGGCCTTTAATGCTTATGAAATTAGCTTCGCTTTCTGTTGCAACAGCCCTTGCAAGTAAAGTTTTACCACATCCAGGAGGCCCATATAATAAAATACCTTTTGGAGGCTTTATACCCAATCTCTTAAAAGCATCAGGCTTTTTTAAGGGCCATTCGACAGCCTCAATTAATTCTTGTTTTACTTCATCAAGGCCACCAATATCTTCCCAATGAACGTTTGGGACCTCTATTTGGACTTCGCGTATTGCTGATGGTTGAACTTCTTTTAATGCATTCCTGAAGTCCGCCATATTAACCTCAAGGGTATCCAAAATTTCTGGCGGGATGACATCTTCATCTAAATTAATTTGAGGGAGATATCTGCGTAATGACTTCATAGCGGCTTCGCGACATACAGCAGTGAGATCAGCGCCAACAAAACCATGAGTTATTTCGGACATGCTACTCAATTGAACATCTTCAGCTAAGGGCATACCGCGTGTGCGGATAAGTAAAATTTCGTGTCGTCCGACTTTATCAGGGACTCCAATTTCAATTTCTCTATCGAATCGTCCGGGTCTCCTTAAGGCAGGGTCAATTGCATTCACCCTGTTAGTGGCGCCTACAACAATAACTTGACCACGAGCCACTAATCCGTCCATTAACGCTAAGAGTTGCGCAACAACTCTTCTTTCTACTTCTCCAGTTACTTCCTCACGTTTAGGGGCTATAGCGTCAATCTCGTCTATGAAAAAAATACTTGGTGCATTGTCTTCAGCTTCTTTAAAGAGTTGCCGCAATCTTTGTTCTGATTCTCCGTAAAATTTACTCATAATTTCGGGTCCATTTATTGGAATAAAATGCGCATCCGATTCACTGGCCACTGCCTTCGCAATGAGTGTTTTTCCACATCCAGGAGGTCCATGTAACAAAACACCCTTTGGTGGATCAATACCTAGGCTTTTAAATAATTCTGGATGTTTTAGCGGTAGTTCAACCATTTCTCGTATTCTTATAATCTCTTCAGAAAGGCCTCCTATGTCCTCATAACTTACTCTTAGAAAACCCGTTTCAGTGTCTGTTAGTGGCTTTTCACTTACATTTAAGGATGTAGCGTCTGTTACGAGGCAGATCCCTTTCGGTGTGGTCGAAACAATGGTAAAAGGCATGGCTCTTCCTAAAATGGGAATGAGTACGGTATCGCCCCGACATACTGGATAGCC
>JAECRW010000247.1 GCA_016294985.1 Candidatus Sifarchaeum marinoarchaea
CCCTTTTCCATCCTAAGGCTTTTTCTTTTTTTCACTGGAGTGGCCACCCTTTATAACCATCTGGGAACAGGGTTAGCGAAGGGAGAATTCACGGCTCAAGACCAGACCCCAAATTCACTGTTGAATCCACGAAGTGGCAGCGTAGCGTATTCAACCGGTGTGCTCTTTGACCACGGACTACTGACAACGGATCAACTTACGAAATGCATAATTTTATGTACGTCCCCAACTTCTACTAAACTTAAAAAACTGAAGAGCTGTCCCGGTTGACTGCACAATCCTTTTTATTTAGGATACAATTGTGTTCTTCCATCAAATTTAATTTAAGGTGACGAAATGTCAAGAAAACCATTGTTTGTAAGGGCAGAGTGGGATGAAGAAGCTCATGTATGGGTCGCTACCAGCGATGACGTTCCGGGACTTGCCACAGAAGGAGATACAGTAGAGGGTCTTATCGAGAAACTAAAAATTATGATTCCAGAACTTCTTGACGCTAATGGAGCTGAACAAGAATATGAAGTTCCTTTCGAAATATTAACCAGACGATTTGAGATCGCCCAACGAAAGGGTTTGGATGTCTGATTATTCCAAGGAGCTTAAGCAGTATTTACAGAAGGAAGGATGTTATTTTGAGCGTCAGGGAAAGGGTGATCACGAAATTTGGTTCAGCCCGATAACCAATATAAGGTTTGTTGTTGACAACCGAATTAAATCACGTCATACAGCCAATGCTGTTCTGAAACAGGCTGGTTTACCCAAAAAGTTCTAATTCACGAAAAATCATGCTATTTCCTGCTCCATGTGCCATGCGCTTTGCACTCTGCAGCATGCTCCCTCCGCCTCAGGAGGATTCACCCGCCTCCAGAGAATTGATTTTATCACTTTCATCCGGAAAGTGATGAAAGAAGAATAAGTCCTATAAATCCTGTCTAACAAATTAGGCGTCATGCTGCCTGCAACCTGTGAGGTGTCATTTCCAAAAGGAATGGCAGGAACCCCAGAAAGCCTAAAGGTATCCACCGTGGACCTCCTTGCCCCGTTGAATTACGAAGGACTATTCACCTGAGGCCTGCCCTGTTGAATCCACGAAGTGGCAGTGCAGCGTATTCAACTGGGGTGATCTCTGACCACGGACTACTGACAACGGATCAACTTACGAAATGCATAATTTTATGTACGTTATATATCAAGAAATCAAAGGGTTACACCCCTAAGGGTAGCAGAGAGAAAAATTATTTAAGGATGTCTCGCTTTTAACATTACTATTTCAACTAGGAGGTACAATGAGTGAGAAGAGGAGCTATAAAAAACGAATAGTGATTGACCCAAAGGTCCATTTTGGAAAGCCATGTGTAGCTGGTACGCGAATTCCTGTGGAAGATGTGCTTGAATTGATTCAGGAAAATATTCCCTTTAATGAGATTATCGAGAAATACTATCCTGACCTGGAAATAGAGGATGTTAAGGCTTGTGCGCGATATGCGACGGATCTGGTGCGATCTGAAGAAATTCATGCGGATGTAGTCTAAATGCGTTTCCTTATTGATCAAGACGTCTACAGAATAACCATAGACGAGCTTAAAGAATGGGGTCACGATGTAGTGACAGCCAAAGAACTTGGGATGCAACAAGCATCAGATCAAGATTTGCTGAGGAAGGCTAGAGAAATAGATCGACTGCTTATCACGAGAGATAAGGATTTCGGAATTAACGATCTCAATGAATCAAACGCTCACAAATACCTAATAACAAATACGCCTATGAGACTATGAGCTATCGGCTTTTTCGAATAACCAATAACGATTGACCAATTCTGCTAAGAGCCATCAGCTACCAG
>JAECRW010000074.1 GCA_016294985.1 Candidatus Sifarchaeum marinoarchaea
AAAAGAAAACTTAAAGTTTTAAGTAGAGTTTAATTTACATGTTACGACACAAGAAAGCCCCATTGCTTGAGCTTGGGGATGAATTGTGTCAGGATAGTACATTTTTTAACTTTGTGATACTTTTTGCTGAGTTTATAAACAAGGACGGTGTACAATAAGTGAAAAATTATGTTGTAAATTATTAACTAGTTATTTTAATTTGTGGGGAGCACTTGTGCCATGTCAACAAAGAACCAGCGGATCAAAGCTACCTTGAAGGACACTAAGGAGCGTCATAAACAGATGATGTGTCGGGTGTATACCGTGAAGCTAGACCGCTCGCATTTAAACCAAGACTCGTTAACTCACCTAAAGCATTTATTTTTGGAAGCTAAATGGCTGTACAATTATTGTGTTGGTCATCCTGGTGTGTTTTCTATCGATGATAAAATAACAGCCGTGTCAGTGAAGGTTAAAGACCAGTTTGAGCGGCGACAATTAAGGCATTTATCGTCACACATGCGCCAGAGCATCATTACACGCACCCAACAGAATATCCGTAGCTTAGCCCGTGCAAAAGCAAAGGGTCACACAGTGGGACGGTTGAAGTTTAAATCCTATGTAAATTCCATTCCGCTCAAACAGTACGGCAATACCTACAAGCTCATCAACAGGAAATACTTGCAGATTCAAAGAATACCACAAAAATTGCGTGTCAACGGCCTGGAACAACTGCCATCTAATTGTGAATGTGCTAATGCTACCTTACTGCACCAGCATGGCGATTATTACGTGGCAATAACTACTTATACTCCGAGAGAACACAGGCCGGCGATGGTAGTGCCAGCCCAATCAATTGGTATTGATTTTGGGGTAAAACATCAATTAACGCTTTCGAACGGGGTTCGTATACAATACAAGGTACCAGTTACGCGCCGTATAAAACAGTTGTGTAAGAAGTTAAGTCGCCATCAACATCGCAGTAGGAATTGGTGGAAAACACTCTATAAGTTGCTCAAAGTCTACGCCAAAACCACCAATATTAAACGAGACATTCGCAACAAACTAGTTCATTACTTACACACCAATTTTCAAATGGTGTGTTATCAAAAGGAGAATTTAGGCGCCTGGCAACGCCTGTGGGGTAGAAGAATGTTGTCAACCAGCCTGGGTGGAATAATTGGCATGCTTGAAGTAAAGGTGCCTACACCGGTGGAAGTTGACCGTTTCTTCCCCTCAACCAAGAGTTGTTCGCGTTGCGGTCATCAGCGGGCCATGAGTTTAGCCGAACGCACCTATGTGTGTCACATCTGCGGTCTGGTGATAGACCGTGATTATAACAGTAGTTGTGTACTAGAACAAGAGGGTCATAGAATCCTAGGTAGGGGACCTACCGAAGTCACGCCTGCGGAGACTAATACCTCTACGTTAGCGTTGGAATATCTGAATCAGATAGCCTACGTTAAGGCAAGTATGGTCGCAGAAACAGGAAGCCTCACAGCTTTAGCGTGAGGTAGTTCACTTTATTTTCTCAAAGACATAAATACCGTCCATAAAAACGCGAATGTCCTTTTTTCTAATTTTAGTTGTTTGTTGAATATTGGCAGCGGTTTGCGCGACATCTTCGATGTCGATTCCCTCAACAAGCAGAGTTTCTTTGTCTTCCATCCGTACGGAGGTTTCATTACCAACGATCGGGGCTCTTCTGGGTGATCGTTCGCCTGTAAAATTCTTGATAAGAACCTCCTTCGTCGCCTCTTGAACCTCCACACTAATAGGGAAATGTGAAAAAACGACTTTCATTTTGTAAATGAACCCGTCCGTAACACCCTTTATCATATTACGGATATGGGAAGCAATTGTACCCACAAGTGCCCTTTCCTTTTTTCTAGGAAAGTAATTGGATGTTATAATGCTATTATTCTCTTTTGTGATTGAAACTTGAGCATGGCTGAAATCCCTATCCACGATACCCTTCGGACCTTTGACAGTAACTGTAGATTCTGCTACATCTACATCTACATTTGCTGGAATTTCGATTTTTTCTTCAACGAGAGCATGTTTCACCATGGTGAATCACCTGTAGCCCTATGTTTTGCAATCCTTCATGTATGTCATTTAATAAACATATGCGAGCAATCTTCCGCCAGTTTTTTCGTTTTTTGCATCCAAATGTGACATGACACCTTCAGGGGTTGACACAACAAGTAAACCAAAGCCTCTAGCAGGAAGATATCGTTTTTCCCACTTTTCGAAATCTCGATATTTGACGGGATAACGAGGTTTTACCACGCCGCACTTATTAATTCGCCCTAATAATTGCACTCGAAATATCCCTGCACGTCCATCATCAACAAATTCAAATTCACCTACGTAGCCCGATTTTTGCAAAACGCGCAAGGTAGCTGCAATTACTTTAGACGCGGGCTTTATTATTACTTCTTTCTTCCCCACAAGTTCATGGTTATAAACATTAGACATTGCATTTGCTAAGGTATCCATAAGAGTCATTTTAATCGTCCTTACCCATATTTCTTGAAACCAAGTTTATCAGCTATTTCTCTAAAGCATCTTCTGCAAATCATTATACCGTGACTGCGAATTACGCCGCGATGCGTTCCACACCGCCTACATCTTCTGCTTCCCTTTCCAAACTTTGCATCTGGCAAACAAATTCACCTCAATTAACATCAAAAGTACTTCATTCTGCGTTCTTTAACAATTTCAACACCAAAATCTTCTTCCATGAAAAGTCTAACTTCTGTTTTTGTGAGTCGATGCCTCGTAGGAACAGAACGACGCTGTCGACGACGTCGAGCAATCCTATAACCAGGTCTTTCAAAGGATACGCATACATCCATCCCGAAAATTCCTAAATCTGGATCATACTGAGTTCCAGGGATGTCAATATGTTCCTTAATGCCAAAAGAAAAATTACCAAACTTATCAAAGGAACTGCGAAGTATTTGATTATCAACGGCTGCTATTGCTTTTTCTAGAAACATTCGTGCCTTTTCACCTCTTAAGGTTACTTTGCACGCTATAGGCTCGCTTTTGCGAATTCCAAAATCACGAATAGTCTGCTTTGCGATAAGATTGATGGGAGTATGATCAGTAAGACCTTCGAGGACGCTTTTGGCACGCTCCAATAGTTCTCCTGATCTTCCTACACCCATGTTGACAATTACTTTTGCAATTCTTGGTTTACGCATTGGATGATCTTTCCAATCATTAAGTAATCCTTCTCTTTCTTCTGTTGTAAGACTTGACATAAGTTCTCACATTGGAATTTTTTAGAATAAACTGTACTCTGGCAAAGATATTATAGGTTCATCTTCCCCGATAGGGAAGACGTATTCAAGAGCAGTCTTAAACGATTCGCCCTGAGTATTTTCCAGCGTTACCACGCTTGCATGGTAACCGATTCTTTTCTCAATCTCTTTTACACGACCTACTAATCCTGCATTTTTTCCGCCTCTAATAATCGCAAGTTTATCTTCTTCAAATTTTATGTGATTAATAATCTCTTGATTTGGTAGAGTGAGTTGTATCGCATCGCGTGTTTTAAGAGTGTCTTCAACTGGATTAGTAGGGTCTTGAACTTTTACAAGAATATTTCTTCCATCATGAAAAGTCAATTGGATATTGCCTTTTCTAACTGTGGCCTTGTTTGTTAGTTGACATAACTTAAACGCGGCCTCTTCTTCGCTAATTTCATGAAGGATAAGTTCCTTGCGCGGATGCGGAAGCACGCGATAGAATTCATTTATCTTTTTAATCTCAATAACGTCCATTAAACCTACTGGAAAGCGCAAATCTCTTCTTACAACTCCATCGATGATGACATTACCCTCTGTAAGGATTTTTTTCGTTTCTTTTATATTCGTGGCATAACCCAACATATCACGCATGATGATTTGAAGTGGAATAGATCTTTTGAGTGGATGCGGACCAGGACGTGTTCTTGGTGTCCACTTAGTCTCTTTTCTATGGATTTGCCACAAGCGAGGCGAAGCAAGCCTCTTCATATGTTTTTTACTTCCCATTCGCGCCAATAATATTCACCTTTATTCTTCAAATATCTCCTCTTTTTCCATAGCCTTTCTTTGGAGAATTGCTTTTCTTCTTTTATCGCCTAAATCTAATTTGAGGATCATTAAATTTGAGGGGTGTATAGGAATATTGATTGTTGTTCCATCCGCTTTATCCCGTGTAGCTCCATCTACAAAAACTTGGAGACGTTTTAGATTAACTTCTGTAACTTTACCTTCAACGTCTCTAAGAGCGCCACGCATAATTAATACTGTGTCACCCTTTCGCACAGGGAGAGAGCGTATACCTAATTCCTCTCTTAATTCAACAGAAAGGTGAGCCGAGATAAGTTTTTGTCTGTGGTGTAGAGGCGCTTTAAACAGCGCTTTGCGTTGCTTTCTTGGTAATTTCGATTTTACTCTCATACGAGATGCCTCCAACACTTAAATAATCATCCTTGCTGTACTAGCAATTCGTGGCCAGCGTTCAGCAGCCTCTTTTGCGACAGGGCCTCTAATGTCACTTCCGCGAGGTTCGCCTGTCGGTGTAGTAACAACTGCAGCATTATCTTCAAAGTAAATCCAAGTGCCATCAAATCGTCTATAAGGCTTCTTTTGCCGAATTATAACAGCATTTATCACTTGTCGTCGCATCTGAGGAGTGCCCTTTTTTACAGAGACAACCACCATATCTCCAACCGCTGCAGAAGCAATACGTCGTAGACGTCCTCCATATCTAAGAACCGCAATAAGTTTCAAAACTTTGGCGCCGCTGTTGTCAGCGCATTTTATGACAGCTCCTAACGGCAAACCTTTGGTAACACGTACCTTATAGGCGCTACCAGCTGCTCTTCCTCTTTTTGACATGTGGCCATTCCTCCAATTTCTACAGTTTCTCTACAACGACAAAAGATACGGTTTTGCTTATAGGTCGGCATTCCGCAATTCTTACTAAGTCATCTTTTTTTGCATCTATGCAAGGTGGATTATGCGCGGGAATATGCGACTTCGCGCGCTCATATCGATTGAATTTACGACTATATTTCAGATAGTCTCGTCGGACAATAACACTATTAGCCATCTTATCGTTTTCAATAATTCCTGTAAATATCCGTCCTCTGATACGGACTGGATCGGTTCCATGAAATGGGCAATGATGATCTTCACATATGCTCTTAGGGGGCTCTACATCTAGCCCAATATTTCTTATCATTTATTCTCACCGTCTTTTTTTAATACGATCTTCAGGGCGTCCAATTAATAGTTTTCCATCAATTTCAATTATAGTTCCATCAGATAAGTTACAATGAAATGTAGAATACCCTTTTGGAACGACTTTAGGCTTCCCTTTATGATAAATTACTAATGTATTCTTAGTTTCATCGATAATCGTACCACATATACCACAAAGCTCTCGATGAGAGGACTTTGCAACCTTTATCTTAAGACCAATGAATTCGTGACGCAGTAATGTCTTTGCTGTAGGGTTTAGTGTCATTTTGCTTTCGCTTCTTCTTCTCGAATGATAGTGACAAGACGTGCAATGGTTCTCCTTAATGCTTTTACGCGTCCAGGATTTTCTAAGGCTCCACCTGTTGCTATCTTAGCCATATTTTCCATGTATTCTGCTCTGAGCTCCATTAACTTTTTCAACCTAGCGGAAGGTTCCATTGTTCGAATTTCCTTTGAACGTAATATTGCCATCACATAGACCTCTGATCATTGTCGGGATTCTTCTTCCTTGGATTCTTCTTTCTTAGATTCTTCTTTCTTGGATTCTTCTTTCTTAGATTCTTCTTTCTTGGATTCTTCTTTCTTGGATTCTTCCTCAATTAATTCAGCAATCGGGCTTTCAATAATTTCTTCAAATTCCTCTTCGTCTATTTCTCCTTCTTCAGGTTCAGGTCTAGGAATGAATTTTACTTCGTCAGGAAGTACTCCATCAGGGAGCATAATTTTTACGGTGACACCAAGGACACCGCTTTTTCGCGGAACGTGAACTGTTGCTTGATCTACATATAGTAAAGCAGGCTCACCACACTTTGCAACAAAACCTTCTCTGAATTTCTCTGTTCGTGCTCGTTGACTTGTTATTTTTCCTTTAATAGTGATTTCTACGCCTCTTGCTCCTGCTTTCATTACTCGTCTTAAGACGCTATATCCCGCACGCCTAAAATGTATTCCTCGAACTAATCCGCTAGCGATTCTCTGTACCATAACCTGCGCGTTTAACTCAGGCACTGGAATCTGGTTTACCTCGATCTGTGGGTTTTCGAGGTTAAATATGTTTTCAAGGTCATTAGTAAGTTGTTTAACGCTCCGACCTCGACGACCAATCACCATACCAGGACGCTCGGCAAAAATGACAACACGAGTGCCAAGCGGTGTCTTGTGAATTTCAAGCTTACTATATCCTGCACGTGCGAGTCTGCTTTTGAAATATTCGTCGATATTGTTTTGCAAAATACCTTTTTCTATAAAATGGTTTTTTGTTGGGATATTTTTCCCCCCAGGGTTTGTTTAGGGATTTTTACTGTTTAATCTTTCTTTTACTGTTCTGATCACTCCTAGATTACTGCTCTTCCACCACGATTTCGATATGCGTGAGTGTCTTGAAGTACGGACTAGATCGTCCAAAGGCGCGGGGTATATAGTTCTTAATTTTCATAGCACGATGTGCTGCAATATGAATAAGCCTACATCTATCGATATCAAGGCCTTTATATTCAGCGTTTGCTTCGACATTGTCTAATATAGTTAAGATAGCGCTTGCCGCCTTCACCGGGTAGGCGCCTGCGTACCATTTATTCAAGCCTTTATGATGCGGCTTTTTTCTTTTATAACGCTTTAAGGGTACCATTTTCTTCATATCAATAACTTCTTCGAGGAATTCCTTAGCTTCATCAAGATCTAAGCCTTTTATTGCGTGACATATCTCTCTTGCAGCCTTCGATGATATTCTTAAGTCTCTGCCACTTGCTTTTGCCGTCCTGTCTGGATCGAGACCATACACTGAGTATCTATAATTGGGCATTTGAAATTCCATCCAACAAGTATTAAGGAAGAAGAACGTATCTGTTCTTAGAATAATTGTGATTTTTACTTAATCTGTATAATCCTTCTATTAGTACCTGTGTCTATTTTTTGATATATTTATAAAAGTTTCTTCATGGGCGATTGATTTTTTTTCATAGCTCTTCTGATGAAGGAATATGATCCCATATCACAAGAAACATAAGGAAAACTAAT
>JAECRW010000248.1 GCA_016294985.1 Candidatus Sifarchaeum marinoarchaea
GAGAGTTAATTATATCCTTTAAATCCTTAACAGTTAGTTATCTCCTAGATTTAGAAAACACATTTTCAGCGTATTTTAAGAAAATTTAGTAACTGAAATCTTCTCTATAATCCTTTAACAAATTAAGGCACGATAGTTATGCCTGAATTAGGCGATTTTTTGTACAAGAAACGCATCATGAAACTTTACAATGAGCCAGAATATGTTAAAACTTACGATAGACGATATGATACAATTCAACTAGCTAAATATAATACTATTTTACCATATCTCAACATTAACCACTCGGGTTGGATTTTAGACGTCGGCGTTGGTACGGGTTTGCTTTTAAAGAAATTTATAAATCAGTGGGCATTGATAGTGGGTATTGATCTATCCTTGAGTATGTTAAAAGTTGCAAAAAAAAGAATAAAAAATTATACTAAAGTTGAATTAATTCTAGCAGATGCGGATCATCTTCCATTTAAAGAGGACATCTTTCCAACTGTTACTACTTTTACATTACTTCAAAATATGCCGAACCCTTTGAACACTATTAAAGAACTTATTCGCGTAAGCAATGGTGTAGTTGCTATAACTGTTTTAAAAAAGAAAATAGATGAAATATCTCTTCAAGAAATACTCCAAAAATCAGGAAAGCAATTTAGTGTTATTGAGAGTGAAAGTGAAGATATTCTTGCAGTTTGTTATATAGTTTAACAGATGTTACTGTTCGGAATCTTCTGGGAACACGTCATTCATCTCTTCTAATTTCTGTTTTCGGTATTCTCTAATCATCTTTTGTAACATATCTTGCGTCTTTTCTTTCACAATCTGATCATACATTTTTTTCCATTCTGCCAGTTTCTCTTCCAGCTCATTCTTGTCGATTATAGCGAATTCATCAACACTTTTCAACGTTTTTAATGGACTTTTCTCGATTAAGGGGGTTTCGCATTCCACAAAGCGAGTTTTTGCGATATGAGACATTTTTTCGACATCAGTAATGATCGCTTTTATATCAAAAGAGATTAAGAGATCAGCTGTCGATTTCGAGCCTCCCGATGGATTTAAAAGTAGGCAAGTGTCTCCTTTTTTAATCCCGAATTCTTCTTTTGCCTTATTAATCCCTTCTGTGCTAAATGTTTCAATAATTCGAAGGGGAACTGTAGTTCCTCGAGTTTCGAGTAATTTAAGCCTTTTGAGGTCGCTAAACTTTGATCGTAGTTTTGAAATTTCATTTTTTTGTTCAAACTCTATCTTTCTGAGGCGTCCTATTTCTTCGTCTCTAAGTTGTATTTCTCTAAGTTTTTTCAGTTCTGCTCTCTCTTCTGATTGAAGTGATTTGATCCTTTCTTGTAGATCTTCTATAATAGTTTCGAGTTCGAGTATCTTAGAGGCATAAAGTTCGTTTTGAGTCGATATCCTATCAAGTTTTTCTTCTTGTAATCTAATCTTCGACCTTAATTCTGAAATCTTCGTTTCCATTTGTTCAGGCGTAAGAGGTTTCTCAATTTCTTCTTCTACTATGGGTTCTTCTTTGTCTTCCTTTAAAAGGCGATCTATGGCATCCTTTATCGGTAAATCTTCTCGTACAACTAGGGCTTTTACATTATCGATAAATGCGGAAGAAATCGGAATTCTAACATCCAGTTTTTTAACATTAGCATCAATACGGTCAAATATATTTTTGTATGAATAAAATGCGTTAAGTCCAGCTACTAAAGCGTCGCGTTCGTGACTGTTTGATGGTTTAGTGACATGTGCTTCATTAAATGTACGAATCATTTCTTTTTTCTCGCTAACAGTAAGTGTTTTCTGTGCTGCGTGTATTTTTGC
>JAECRW010000249.1 GCA_016294985.1 Candidatus Sifarchaeum marinoarchaea
AAGACGAAGCGTATCATGTGGAGTTTCAACACTTGATAGAATATAGCGATTCCGATGGTGACGACGAATTTGATAATAATGAACAGGTATCAGAGGGTGCCTCATTTTCATTGAATAGCGGAAGGTGGGAATTTAGTGGCTTTACTACAGAAGACGGAGATTCAATAGAGTCTGGTGAGACTGCAGATACCGTAAAATTCAGTTATACTTTAGTTGGACCGATACGCGGCAAACAGCAGGGACAAAACGGACAATCAGATCAGCCTGGGCAACAACCCGACGAATCTCCTGGAGAATCTCCTGACCAGCCTGGACAACAACCTGATGAAAAACCTGGACAGCAAGGGTCTCCAAGTGCGACTAAAATTGCTTCAGAGAATTTGGTGATCGTTTTAACATGTCACATCAGTGCTGATGATGGTAACAAGATGAAAATCGATGTTTACATCGAAAATTGGAACTTTGCAAGCGAAGATAACAGGCTAGCGGTACGCACTGATTTTACTACAGATAACAGTTCGCATACGATCGAAGCAGATAACAATGGATATCAGATTGGTGATGCATTTTTTGCCTATGAAGACTCGGCAACAGCCGATGGCCAATCAGTAACAGTAACTGCTAATGCTAAAGAGACTGAACAGGCAACAGGCCTAAAAGTATGGTTTAACTACCCGTCGTTCACTGATACTTTAGATCACGATCCTACAATTGGAATTGGTGATTTACTAAAAGAAATTGGGTTGATTGGAGAAACTGGAACTGAACTCCTATCTAACTCAATGGTCAGTATTTATGCTACTTTTATTGTAATTGTCGTAATAGTTGCCGTAATTTTTATAGGTAAAAGAAAGTAATTGCTTGCTAAAAACCTCAATCTATTTATTTTCCATTTACTACTTTTTGATAAATAATCCGTTTTTATTGAAAAAAATGGATCGAAAAGCAGCAAAAAGACAGGACAGATTAAAACAGGGATTCGGATGAAGAATAGTGACACGTCAGATGTACATTCAATTTTAAATCATCCAATTCGTCGCAAGATTCTTAAGCTTATTGCAGAGAAAGGATATGCTACTTTCACAGACTTTAAGACTTCCCTTAATCTTAAGGTAGGGACACTTTATTATCATTTGGATAATTTGGGAGACTTTATTACTCAAGATGATCAGAAACGATATCGCCTTACTTCTCTTGGTATTGAGGCACTTGAACTGATGGAGAGAAGCAAGGATATAACAACTACAGAAGAAACATTGTTTCTAAAAGCGTTTTATGGTATAAGCCTAAAACCAATTACCGATTATATTTTAGAAAACCCGAAAATTTTACTTCCTTTCGGTGTTTTGATTATTGTAATTCTTTCATATTTTACTTATCTGGCAAAATTAAATGCGATTTTGTTATTTTTTTCTGAAAATCCTGCCTCTAATCTTTCAACAGTGATTATATTTGGCTTTATGCGGTGGATCTACGTCTATTTGTTTATAGAAATCTTTTGTGCACTGGTTTTTAAAAGAAGTATAGGTAATTTGGCAACAATGACGGGAACATTATGGGTACAACTTCCACTTATATTTTACGTAATTCTATGGCGTTTTGGTGGAATTTTTCGAATTGGAAATGAACTTTTTCAACTCATGTTTCAATTAATTTTCCAAATTTGGCTGCTCTTCTTGGTCACTTATGTAATAACTAAAACCAAACAGCTTAGAATAGAAAAAGCATTTTTAATTTCCATATTAATTCATTATTTCAATATTATTGTTATACAATTCATTATTTCATAAATGAATCAAGATTCATCAT
>JAECRW010000075.1 GCA_016294985.1 Candidatus Sifarchaeum marinoarchaea
TACAATTTGTCTTTCATAATCTGGTGCTTCTTTTAATCCTCTAAGAAATAGTTCGATAGACGTTATCATAAGTTTCACGATGAATTATTTGGAGGATATTTCGTAATTTTATAAAAAAGTCTATTGGATTTTAGGAACTGTTTTTATCTTCAAAATGGAGAGGGAAGTACCTTCCATGTAATCCTTCCTAAGAAAGTAGAGAATTAATTTAAAGGAATAAATTTATAGCTATGCGTTGAATTGCGTGAATGCGTCCTTTCATGTAATTAAGCAGTAAATATTGTAAGGAGTTAATATAGCAGAATATTCTGGTGAGGAAAAATATACTCTCCGATAGTTAATATCAATATTTCTTTTAGTCATTGAAGAGTTTTGTTACAAGATTGTGCGCGATGGGCTTCAATGCACTTCTGATGGAAAATATGAATAAGAAATTCGCGATATCCTGAAATAATTTGCCTTGTTAGATATATTTGTTCTATTCAAAGAAAGAGATTATAAAGAAATTAGTGGGATACAAAGAGTAAGACAATTGTTGAAAATATGAGTCTTTCTCATTAAGAAAACATATGAGGCTTCTGAAGTGAAAACATTAGTCATAGCAACATGCGTTAAAGAGAAGCGAAAGGGTCGCCATAAAGCAAAGGATCTCTATATCTCGGATTTATTCAAAAAAATGAGAAGTTATGCAGAAACATATGATTATGACTGGAGAATTATTTCTGCAAAACACGGATTGATTGATCCAGAAGCTGTAATTAACTCCTATGAAGATGAGTCTCTAGATCAATTTAAATTACTGCATGGACGACAAACAAAAAATTTGAAGGCAATAAAAGAGACTTTAGGAAAACTAGTTGAAAAACAATTGGAGGCAGTTCTAAAAGACTATGAACGAATAATTTTAATGTGTGGTAAGAATTATAGAGATCTTATATTGCCATTCCTTGAAGAAAAGGAGGTCATAAACTATTTTAAGGGAACAAAGGGGATAGGTGAAATTAAGCAGAAAATCAGTGTAGATATTGCGCAGAAAAAGCAAAAGCCTCTTGATGAGTACATGGCCAATAGTAATTGAAAAACTGCAGGCAATATAGTGTACTTATTCTTCCTTTTTCAAGAATGTATAGGATTGGTGCAATAAGTGAAATTCTATCTTCCATTCTGGTGGCCCGATGGTATCAATTCCAATTTTGACCCACTTTCTGAAACCGCGCCGTATAAAGAAAAAGTGCGAATTTGGAATATTTATGATCCCCCACCTTTAGATGGTGTTCTCGTTTCGAGAGTAAATGTAGAGTCAAAGCCTCCTGAAAAGGAAGATATTCATGCCACTTTAAACTTTAAAGGATCCATAATGGGTGACTGTGGAGCATTTTCCTATATCGATGAAGCTGAACCGCCCTATGATCCCATAGAAACCTTAGACTTCTACGAAAAATATGGATTTGATATTGGGGTGACCGTTGATCACCTTATTGTTCCAAAATACGACCATGAAAAAGAATCCCGCCAAGAACTCACTATCAAAAACGCAAAAAAAATGTTTAATGCATGGAAAAATAAAAAGACCAAATTAAAATTACTGGGTGTTGTACAGGGATGGAATGCTACATCCTATGCAACTGCAGTGCGTGAACTCGTTGAATATGGTTTTGATTATATTGCGCTAGGAGGATTGGTCCGCGAATCGACAGAAAATATAAAGAAAATCATTGAGAATGTTCACACTACCCTTCAAACAACCTCTCAAGAAAAGGGTGTCCAAATTAAACTCCACTTGTTCGGCGTCGCACGAGAGGCACTTTTTCCTATAATGAGGCAAACAGGGGTATATTCTTTTGATAGTGCAGGAAGCCTTCGAAATGCCTGGTTAAGCGCCAAAAAAAACTATTATTTGAATAATGTGCCCTACTGTGCCATTCGCATCCCCAGACCAAAAGATCTTCGAGGTAAAAAAAAGAAATTTGTTGAAGAGCACTCAATCTCGAAAGATAGTCTTAAGAAATTGGAAAACAGTGCTTTAAGAAGCATGCGAGAGCTTCAAAGGCGTAATTTTTCCCTGGATGAATCCCTAAAAGCGTTAAAAGACTATACATCTCTCTTTACCCCTCCTAAAAAGGCAGATAAACTACTTATAGAATATCGACGAACACTAAAAACCAGACCTTGGGAACTATGCGACTGTAAAATTTGTAGAGACATAGATATTGACGTAATTATATTCAGAATGCATGAGCGTAATATGCGACGTGGATTTCATAATGTCTATGACTTTTATAAGCACCTCAAAAAATGGGAACAAGAATATGCTCAAGATCAAGCTCAAAAGCTTGAGGAAAAGCGTCAACAATTAAAATTAATCTGATCAATCACCAAGAAACTCTCATAAGAGGCGGAAACGATAATAAAATGCTAGAAATCTCATTAGAAAGGATAAGGAGATGAATGAGGAGTTACAGGATTAAAACTTCAAAATTATATCGCTAACGAGTTAATCATTAAGGGTGGAATGTTCCCACAGGGACACACTTTTGTATCCTTTAATTCTATCCATTTCTTCGTATCACTGGGAAAAGGAGGTTTCAATTTAAAAAGCAGTAATACCTCCTGTCCGTTTGATAAAAGCTGCTTTCCTTCTATCTGAACTATTACCTTATTCTTTTTTGCATCTACAGTCCATTCGAATGGCTCAACCATCTCGCTATTAGACCAAGTTAGATCAATTTTGTCTATTTTCCGTTTTTGATCCATTATAATTTCACAAGACACCGCACCATTAAATTTTGAAAATTCGTACTTAAGTTGAAGGCTATCTAGACGTCTAAGTTTTAACCAGTAGTGAAAACATGCTGAAAACACGTTTTTCTTTGCCTTGCAAACATACAATCTCTTTTTGTCATGAATATTGATTATATAAGAATCGCCTATGCTTAAATTACTGTAGTAACTCTTAACAATCTCTGGCGAAATCGTTGCGTTTGCAATCGTTAAGTCCTTTAATTTATGTGTGAAGACATTTGGCTCAAAAGGAAGTGATTCATTGAATTCGTTTGTGATCTCAACTTGATAAGGGTCATTAGAGGAAAACAAAGTAACATAAGTAATGAAAGGAGCCCTATTTGACATTTTTAAGTATTTTCTTTGCTCAAAATAGTCCATTAGCCCATCACGTCGAATTTTCCAAGTAATGTTTTTCGTAAGTAACCAATGTATTTTCGTATGCGTTGTAAAGAATTCAAAGAGGTTGGCATAACGAGATTCCAAATTTTCAGACGTTGCTTCGCTCTGAAAATCTACAGGAATCCCCTTTGTAAAATATGAGGCGGGTAATGCTCGTACAAAGTGCGATATTCTTTTCTTAACTGTCCAAAAGTCGGCTCGTGCCTTCTTTCTTTTTTTCTTCTCTTTACTTACTAAATCCAATTTCTCCAATGCATTCAATGCTCTTCTTACATTAGCTATGGGCTCTTGCAATTGATCTGCAAGATCATGTGTAAAGGCTCCTTCTTTTGCTTCGAGAAGTCGCGCATATGCTTTGAGGGCTACGTCATTTTTCCAATTCATTACTTTTCCAAATGCCTCTACCTTTCCAATGTCCACTATATCTTCTGAAAGGGAAAATTGATTTGCAGAAGGCTTGTTTTCTGAGTTTATGTTCTTCTTTTTAGGCAATAGACTCACAATTTAAATTTCTTAAGACTATCTTTTCAAACCTATAAAATTTTTTGTTACAGGTTTTTCATATGATAATGAAATGAAATCTTAATCAACCCAAAGCAACAATAAACCTTCGATATGAATGTAAATATTCTAAAACATAATTTCAAGTCACTATTTCTGCGCTTCAATGGATTATTGACACCATTATCCATTTAGCATGATGATATTGGTATGATCCTGTTGCAATTTCTATCACTGGAAATTACTAAATTAGATGATTGGTAAAGCAGAGAATGTAGAATGGTATTCACTCAATTTAAAGACTTTTACGACAAAAAAATTTTAGAAACTATGAGATAAAGCCGAAAAAAGTCATTCCTATGGAGGAATTCTATGACTCAGATAGATGTAGATGATATAGGAGAACCAAATAGTCAGATGAAAATCTTTGCAGACAGCAAGGAGGCTGCATTAACCGCGATAATGGCGGCTTTATATGCTGTTCTTACGTGGGTTGTTGCCCCTATTGCTTATGGTCCCCTACAATTTCGAGTAAGTGAAGGATTAAAGGGATCTGTAATTAAAAAGAAGGTTCTTATTATTAGCTTTATTATTGGGAATGCATTATCTAATATATTTAGCCCCCAAGCAGGTATCTGGGAATTTGTTTGGATGCCCTTTTGGAATCTCATTGGGGGCGGTGCATGTTATCTTCTCGCCAATAAGCTTATCTATATATTTAGATACAAAGATGGAGAATACAACCTCTTCTATTTTGTCGGTTCTTTCGTTTATGCACTCTGCATAGCATTTGCTGTAGCTTTCATGCTTGCATTTCTTTTTGCAATTCCCTTTTGGCTTCTTTTCCCATTGCTTCTTCTACCTGAGAGTATTCTGATTGTAGGTCTTACACCTGTGATGACTCGTGTTATGAATGAAATAGAATGGTGAAACCACAACTGGATCTTTTTTTGTTTTAAAGAATTGGCAGGAAGTAGCAAAGAATATCTAAAATCAAAAATAGTCTAAATAAAGCTTCAAAAACTTTTTTTTGAATAAGAAATAGCTTCTGAAATAATCTAAAATAATCTTAATTTAGATTTATAACTCAACGTTAAGAATTCGTTCCATCTCATTAAAAATCTCAGATTTAAATAAAGAAAAAAGCAGCTGTAGAAGTTATACTGTTACTTTGATAGCGTAGCGAGGTACAACTGTAGTTATAATGAAAACAGATTATGTAAAGAGCCAATCATCTTTTTTCCTTTGTGTGCGTAGGACTGTTTTTGTCTGAATGTTTCCTACCGTTTCAAACACCATATGCGATTTTAGGGGTGTTTTCCTGGCTGGCTCGAATCCCTGTACCGGACATAGCTCAGTGGGCATATTTGCTAGTACTTTATGCTCAAAGCAATTACCCTTAGTTTCATCTATTGGTTTGTAATATTTACAATCCTTGCAAATGAAACTTACACTCATGTCCCGTCCTCTCCTCTTTAACATTTTAAATAATGCCAAGATCTTTCCTGACATTAATATATCGGTTTATTCTCGTAACATTAATTGTTATTGTAGTTCTATAATATATTTTCCTCCAAAATAATTTGGGGTGTATAAATAATCCACTTTTTTCCTTCAAACAATTCAAACAGTTCCAGATTCTTGAGCCAGAAAACGAAGAAATGGTTTAATAGAATATAAAGACAAGATGATTTTTGATATCAATGAAACCGTTTAATCCCATTGAAAGGTCACAGAAAATTGAAAAAATTGTGATGGAAGATGATAAAAGAAAGTATTACCGATTCAGGTATTCCCGATATTACGGTGGAATTGTAACCGCTGATACAATTGGTTGTAATCTACTATGTGCCTACTGCTGGAACTACTTCAGGAACTTGCATCCTGAGAAACGTGGGAAGTTTTACGCACCAGATGAAGTTGCGAAAAATCTTTTTAAGATTTCTAGGAAAAGGAATGTTAATCTTTTCAGGATAAGTGGGGCTGAACCTGTCCTTGGTAAAAAATCGATGGAGCATCTAGTTAAAGTTATAGAAATTATTGATTCAGAACTTGTTGATTCCGAATTCATCCTCGAAACAAATGGATTGATGCTTGGCTATAAACCTGAATTAGCAGATATGTTGAAAGGCCTTAATATTAATGTCAGGATAACAGTAAAAGGATGGGATGAAAACAGTTTTGAAATGATCACTGGAGCGGAAGGGGAATATCTTAAGTATCAACTCATTGCAATAGAGGAATTACTGAAGAGAAAAATTATTGTATGGCCAGCTATTATGTATGATGTCTTCAGAGAAGAGGGCATAAAGAAACTGAAGGAAAGATTGAAAAATACTGGTATAGATAGAGTTGAATCTGAGTATCTGGAAAGATATCCGTTTGTGATGAAAAATCTGAGAAAGAGAGGACGTGAACTACTCCAGCCTTACGGATGAAGCTTCCTGCGAGTCCTCCCAACCCTTGCGGGAAACTCTCGTTTTACGTTTGGCTGTGTGTCTCAGATCATCCCTTTTGAGGATGGCCCGTCCACCTGGCATTCTGTGATAGGAAACTTCAATTCCAGCATCACACCATAGAGATTCGTCAAATGCTATTGTACTTTTACCTTCGCGGTTGACCGCGCTGGTTAGCAACTGTACGAGTCCTCGCTCACAGGGACTCCTCTTCTGTCATCCTACCGGGAGTCTTGTATCCCTGCCTTCCTCCCGATATTCATCACAACTCTTCTGTGCAAAAAACTATATAAAGCTAGCGGCTTTCATCCCCCACCCTTCGGAAGGGGACTTCCCGCCGATAATGTTAAAATATAATCTCTAGAACAAATGATACTAAAAACTATGTCTATTAGAAAACTTATTAGAATAATTTAAAAAAATTAATACTAATGAATACTAAAGCAACGCGTTTAGGAGGTGAATCGGTTAGCAAGTAATTACAGGCTGACTAAAGCAGTAAGGGTACATGGTTGAGCCTGTAAGTTGCCCCAAGCAGACCTAGAAAAGTTACTAGAGAGCATAGAAGTCCATTTACCAGAAGGTTCAGTCAAAGACAAAATGCTAGCAGGAACAGGAGATGACGCAGCCGTAATACAAATCAGAGATGATCTAGCACTTATTGAAACTGTTGATTTCTTCACACCGAATGTTGATGAGCCAATACTTCAAGGAGAAATTTCTGCATGTAATTCAACAAATGATGTTTATGCAATGGGTGCTGTAGACATCGTTGGTGTACTGGTTGTTATGGGTGTACCAACTGACATGCCTTTCGAAATTTCTCGAGATATTTTAAAGGGATTTAAATCATTCTGTGAAGATCTTGGAACACATATCGTCGGTGGGCACACAATCATTAACCCATGGCCTTTCATTGGTGGTTGCGCAGTAGGTTTAGCCCATCCGGATAAGATAGTCTATAGCCGTGGTGCAAAGGTTGACGATGTACTTCTCTTAACTAAGCCCTTAGGAACGCAACCTGCGATGGCAGCTTATCGTTTACTGAAAGA
>JAECRW010000250.1 GCA_016294985.1 Candidatus Sifarchaeum marinoarchaea
GAACTGACGTAAAAGGTGTTCAGATGGAAATGGATCGCCAGATGATTGATAAGTTTATAGAAAGAATTCAATTCGAATTTGAAGAACAACCAGTTCCAGTTAAAATCCTAAAAGATACCAACGACCGTCTAGAAAGGGAGTTTGCGTTTATTTTAAAGAAGGGACAAGAAAAACATTTGCCACTATGGATTACCACTGAATTAGTTACGCATGGTTTCGCAAAATTAAAAGAAAACTTCATTGAACTTTCAGAAATACATGATGCTTTGAAAAAAGAAGGAGAAGCGCATGCATTACAGCCAATTGATGAAGATTTTTACTTGAAAGTTCGAGAACAACTGAGATCTCTTAAAAAAATAGAAAGTCCAACGGCAAACCAGTCTTTTGAAAAAATAGAAGCGCTGCTGAGAGATATTCTCTCCATGCGTCTCTTTAAAATATTAAAAATAGCCTCTCAAACAAAGAATTCACGAAATTTTACTGAATATATGACAAAGGAGGAAAAAATCCTTTTTCAGGAATTAAATTCAATGTGCACACAATGGAAAGACAAATTATTCTCCCTTGAGTAAATAAGTCTCGATAGATTTAATATTTCTTCAAATCCAGTCCTTCTCCTCAAGAACTAAATATCCGTTGAATAAAACCAAATATTTGTTTAAAGATAACATTTTTAGAAGAATTCAATTTATATTGTTTCAGAACCATAATATGTTGTTGCATGTAGCTCTCTATTTAAAAAATGTCCTTTAGATTTATTGAATCGATAATTTAACAACTTTAAGGACTCCTTTAGAAAGAAAAATCCGATATTACGCTCATATTTAACTTAAAATACAATATGTTTCATCTTTGATCTATAGAATGTAAGAGTGGAGAAAGATGTCAGACATTGCTGAAGAATATATTGAGCAATTTGAAACGTTCTTCAAGGAATTTCGTGATGAAGAAGGATCGTTTAAATGGAGGGATCGAATTGAACGGATGCCTCTCGAAGAAATTAGGTCACTAATCATTGATTATAATGATTTAAGGGTATTTGACCCTTCCCTTGCTGAACTAATTGAAGATAATCCTGCGCAATTCATTAATGCTGCATCTACAGCTGTAAAAAATGTGATGAAAGTTGTTGATCCTGATTACTATAAGAGGGTAGATAGATTTCATGCACGCTTTCGCAATCCGCCTGAAAAATTGGCTCTCAGAAAAATTAGATCTGTACATATCGGCAAGTTTTTGCAAGTGGAAGGAATTCTAACTCGCGCATCAGAAGTCAAGCCTTTGCTTATAAAAGCGATGTTTATATGCACAAAATGTGGTTATCTCTACGAACTTCCTCAGGATAAAGGATACAATGAACCCAAAATCTGTGAAAATCCAAGTTGTCGAAAAAAAGGACCGTTTAAACTTCTAATGGAAGAATCAACCTTCACAGATTGGCAAAAGATAAGAATACAAGAAATGCCTGAAGAACTCCCACCAGGTCAGTTACCTCGCACATTAGATGTGATTATACAGGATGATCTTGTTGATGTAGCCAGACCCGGTGATCGAGTTGGAATAATTGGCATTCTTCGATCCGTACCAGATTTTACAAAGGGCAAATTAAAGACGCCCACTTTTTCGGTGTTCCTTGAAGCTAATTATGTCGACGTATTCGAAAAAGGGCTGGGTAAAATCGAAATTAGTCCCGAAGAAGAGCAAGAAATTGACAATCTATCAAAAGATGTATGGGTTCATCAAAAGTTGATACGTTCCATTGCGCCCTCCATTTACGGCTATGAGAACATCAAAGA
>JAECRW010000076.1 GCA_016294985.1 Candidatus Sifarchaeum marinoarchaea
TTTCAGTAGGAGAACTTTATCACAAATTCTATCTACAACCATTGGATCATGGTCTACAAGAATAATCGTAAACTTATAACGGCGATCTAATTCATTTATAATATTGATAACGGCTTCTTTTCGCGTCAGATCAAGCGTCGCTGTAATTTCATCGAGAAGTAGTAGGCGTGGTTGTTTCATCAGTCCAACAACAAGGCGAACCATTGCTTTTTGACCTTCAGAAAATGATTCTAATCGTTTATCCATCATATGCGTAAGGTTTACTTCTTCTAGAAAACCTAATGCAATATCATCGACACCAACGCCCTGCACGCCGGCAAAGAAATCAAGTGTTTCTTTAAGTGTGAGTTTAGCTTGGAAAGTTAAACTTGGACTAACAAAACTTATCAGATTCCTAACTTGTGTTATTTGTTTCTTTAGATCGTAACCATAGTTTAAGCCGATAAGGTTTAAACAAAGTAAAAAGATATATAAAGGCAGGCTGCGTATTAATACCTAGATACAAACGATTCAAAGGAATGAGCAGAAAAATGAAGGAAGCCTATATCGGCATAAAACTCAGCAAAGATCTCAAAGAAACGCTTGAGAATTTTGTAGAAAAGAAGAATATCTCTTTATCTCAATTCGCTAGAACTTCTATGTTCTTTTTTGTTGAAGAAGGTATTATTCCAGAGGTTTTTGCAGTTACTAGAGGCTTATCTGAGGAAGCAACTACTCAAAAAGTGGATATATCTCCTTTACAAAAAGAGATAAAACTTTTGAGTAACAAAATTACTAATCTTACAGCAAATATAGAGATAAGCCAAAAAGTGAAATCCGCAGATCTCTTAGAAATAATAGATAACGCAATTGAAGAAGTAGTGGATGAGGTAACTGAAGAAGCGATAAAAGGTGGGCATGGATTGGAAGTAGTTTTCGATGAATCTTTCAAGAGAATAAGGAAGAACATAAGTGAAGAATTATCTAACAAAAGTTTTAGAGAATATATTATGGATAGAATAACAGAAATCATAGAAAAGAAGTGGTACTAATGGTTAAAAAATACACGAAGGAAGAACTTCTAGAAGAACTTCACAGATATAAAGAAATCTACGGGGAATATCCTACGAGAGAAGAATTAGATAAAAACAGAGATTTTCCTTCTGGAAGAGTTTATTCAGATCATTTCGGAGGCTTAAATAACGCTAAAAAGGAAGCAGGTATTCCAGTATTTCCTAGAAGTAGAAGGTTCACTAGGAAAGAACTTCTTAATGAATTACATAGATTTAAAGAAGTTTTTGGTTATTATCCTAGAGCAAAAGATCTAAAGAAACACAGAGAATTTCCAACAGTAAAAAGTTATGAGAGGCGCTTCGAAACTCTCAACAATGCTAAAAAGGCTGCTGGTATTCCTATCTATCAAACAACTTCAAAACTAGATGAATCAGGCGCTCTATTGCAAGAGTGGGCGGAAGAAATGAAAGATGAACTCTCAGAGGCTTCGATTGATACATATCACAGAAATTTAAGAGATTTAGAGATTTTCTTGGAACATAGAGATATAAAACTCAAAGATATGGATTTTAGAAATTTTAAAAGATATATTAAAGATCTTGAGGAAAATGATCTTTCGAAAGCCTCGATTAAAACTCGATTTATCAGCATAAAAAGCCTTTTTAAACATCTAAGGCGGAAATCGAGGCTTAAAGGCGAAGAACCTATTATACGAGAAATTTTAATGCTGGAATGCGAAAACTACATGAAGAAACGATACAAAAGGCTAGAAGAATATGAAAGCACTGTTTCTCCTACTTTAAGTATTGATGAGATTAAAGTTGTTCGCAAGAAACTTAATAAAGATATTTTCTTGCTAACGCTTTTTGAATTAGATCTCAATTTAGGCTTAAGAGCGGCGGAATTTAAATATGTAAAAGCAAAAGTAGGCGAAATTAATAACGCAAAGCAGGCTTTAAAAGATGATATTTGGCTAGATTTACGCGAAAATGAAGGAAAAATTCTATTGTATAGGCAAAAACGCAATAATTACCATTTAGCAGCCTTAACTAATGATATGATAAAACTAATTAAAAGGCAATTACTTTTGAGGAAATATTGTACAATAGAGCACGATAAATTATTCTTTACTTTGCGAGGCGGAGAAATGAGCGAAGGAAATGTACAATATTATTATCGAAGAATGAGCAAAATTGTAGGTATTCATTTAACTAGCCATAGATTACGCAGAACTATGAATACAAGAATGGAGATTGATTATCATATTCCTTTTATTGTTAGAAGGATGAGATTAGGGCATAAGCCTAAAACTCAAACAGATAGGTACGGAAACATGGGTATAGATGAACGTAGGGAGCATTTAGAAACAATAGGAAGGTTGTAGAAATGTATATTAAAACAGTAAAGAAAAACTTAAAATCTGGAAAGCAGAAACGCTACTATTACTTAGCAGAAAAAGTAGAAGGTAAAGAAAACATAATCAAAACCCTAACTGAAGAAGAAGCGGAGAACTTCAATGAGAATAAAGTTTCTCCTATAGCCGAAACTAGTAGAGAAACAATAGAAGGAGCAACTAAACAAGAGATTGAACAGTTAAGAGCGGATCTCGATAAATTGAAAACTATGCTACTAGGTAATACCGCCAAACCAATAAAGGTGAGTTCAAAAGGTGAAAAAGTAGTGTGATACATAAACAAATCTGTATTTTAATTACGACATCATTTCTCAATACATCATCAAATAAACTAGAATAGCGTTAAAAAGGAAAAGGAAATATAATAGACTGTATAAGCAAGCATCTTATGACAATTATATAACAGAGCTTAATGCTAGTAAGAATATCGAGCAAATGAAAATCTGTAAAGGTTATAATTCTTATAAAACTTGAAGTGTGGGGTGTTCGTATTAGCTTCTCTTTAGAAGAAATTATTGATAAAATCATTTCAGAAACTGGTATATCAAAAAAAGAACTGGAACAAAGAATACGTGAAAAAAGAGAAGAGTTAGGAGGCTTGATTACAGAAGACGGGGCTGCCCATATTGTAGCCTCAGAATTGGGAATTGATCTTTTTAAAGATCAAAAATACAAGGAAGCAAGATTATTCATCAAAGATCTTATCCCTGGGATGAATAATATCTCTGTAACTGGTCGTGTTATGAGGATATACTCTCTGGTTGAATTTGAAAGAGAGGGAAAAAAGAGCCAAGTAGTCAATTTAATGCTTGGTGACAAAACCAAAGAAATTCGTGTAGTTTTATGGGAAGATCACGCACGAAATATAGATAAAATAAGTAGAGGAGACATTCTCCGAATACTTTCAGGATATGTAAAAGAAGGCTTGAGGGACGCATCAGAATTACATGTTGGATATCGTGGCCGCATTATTATTGATCCAGAAGACGTAAATTCAGCTGATTTTCCATCAGTTAGGGAATTTACACATAAAATAAACGAACTAGAGGCAAATTTGAATGATGTCGACGTTTTAGCGGTTGTAGATCGTTTCTATCCTATTTCAACCTTTCAACGACAAGATGGTAGCGAAGGAAAGCGAGCAAGTCTGATAATAAAAGACGATACAGGATCAATTAGGGTAGTCTTATGGGATAAAAATGCAGAAATTGTAGATCAAATAGCGACAGGAACCATCATAAGGTTAGAAGGTGCTTATACAAAAGAAGGACTCAAACAAACAGAACTCCATGGAGGGGGACGCACAAGAGTTGTAATCGATCCAGAGACATCGATTGAGTTACCAACTGGAGAGTTGAATATACTAAATGTCACCGATTTAAAGCCTAATATGTACTCAGTTGATATTTTTGCGCGAGTAATGCATATAGGGGATCTTCGAGAGTTTACTACAAAGGACGGAAGAACTGGACGGTTAATCACATTATTTATTAAAGATACAACTGGAGACATTAGAACAGTACTTTGGGATGAAAGTGTAGATTTAGTGCAAAATGTGACTCCAGGAGATCTTCTTTTAATACAAAACGCATATACGAGGGAAGGACTTAGTGCAGAAACAGAAATTCATGTGGGACGTCAATCTAACATAACTATCAATCCTAAAGAATTGGAAGAGGAAGGTCAATTAATATCACAAGTAAAAGAGACCTTTATCGACGAAAAACAAATTTCTGAAGCAGCAAAAGAATATATTCGCGTGTTTATCAAAGACTGCAAAGAAAATCAATTTGCTGAGGTGCGAGGCACAATACTAAAGTTGTATGAAAGGAACCCGATATATAACGCATGTCCTACATGTCGTAGAGGAGTAAAAATAGAGAATAAAGAAAAGATCTGTCCCAATTGTGGAAAGATTGACAAAGTAATACCACGCTTACTATTAAGCGGCGTCTTAGATGATGGGAGCGGTAACATCCGATTTGTTGTCATAGGAAAGGAAGGTGAAAAGATCCTAGAATTAACCACAGATGAAGTAGTTGCTAGTATTGAGAAATCAGAGTTTCCAAGTACCCTACTCCAAAAATACTCATCAAAAATTAGTGGAAAAGAGATTTTAGCAGCTGGAAAAGTTGTGAGAAATGAAGTTTTGGATGCCCTTGAACTTAATATTGCACAGATACAGATGCCAAACATTCTCGAAGAAGCTAAAAAAACTGCTATGCGTCTGGAAAAGTGAATGTTACAAGATATATCCAGCGAATCGCCCGTTTGAAATTTTCTAAAGGAGTTGCCTTCAGCAAAAAGTTAAAAACTTAAAAAAAGAAGGAAAATACCGTCAAATGACAATTTCCTGTAAGAAATTATTTAATTCATTTAAATTAATCTATCCTACTAAATTAGGTGATATACATGGGACGAAGAAGACGAAAGAAAGTAGTAAAGAGGCATCAAAGGACAATTCCCAATGTATTTGTATGTCCGGATTGTGACTCTCGCGCAGTTACAGTGGAACTTTTTAGAGAAGAAAGGTATGCGCGTGTTCACTGTGGTGCATGCGGTATTGAATTTAATGTGTCTGCAGGTAAATTAACAGAGCCCGTAGATGCTTATGGAGATTTTATAGACCACTATTATAAAGAAGAGACAGAGTAGAGGTCTAAATAGGTTAAATAGAATTAAAAAAATGAACTTAAATCTCGACTTCGACAGCTTGTTTTCCTCGTCTTCGACGCCATTCCTCCAAAGAAATACTGAATTCCTTTTCGACAGTCTCTCTATGTAACGTATTATATGCGCAAAATGGAATTATACGACCGTCAGGGATTCCATAATGAATACAACAGTGATTAACACGTTGCAAATCATAGTTGTAAGGATCCATAAAATGCATAGCCCCAATCAACATAGATTGACGAGAGAAATCGCCTAGTTCATCATAAGAATGTTTCTTCATTATATTGCGCACTAATTTAAGTACACGTCCCTTCTCCTTGAAATGGCGAAGGCTAAAGAATAGACGGAGTTTGGCCTTTATTCTACCATAGCGCGAGTCACGTTCGTAATCTTTAATTACATTTTCTAACGTGCCAAAGAATTTCTCGATGTTGACAAACCCTGTAATAGGCTGAATCTCTCCATCTTCAACAAAAATATACGTTGCCATACCACAATGAGGCGAACAGGTGAATTCTACAGCAGGTTCGCCACGATAATGCCCCAGCGCCTTTGAAAAGGTAGATATACTTGATACAGGATACCAATCTTCGGCTTTAATTGTACCGCTAGTTTGTTCTTCAGCTAAGCGCGTTAAGTCAGGTATTGTGATTCTCATCTCGTCTAGTTTTTCTCGATCGATTCTCCCTGTAATTGATACGGGCTGGAATATGATTCCTCTCACTACATCAACATTCTGTACGGCGAAATCGATGATACCACCTACTTGCATATCATTTAGGCCTCGAACAAGCGTTGGAACTAAGACAATACTATCAAAACCGACCTTTCGTGCGTTTTCAATCACCTTCTTTTTTGCGGGAAACAGATCTTTCCCTCGCGCTGCGATGTATGGCTCAGGTGTTATTCCATCAAATTGAAAGTAAATGGTACTTAGTCCTGCTTCTTGTAACTTCATTAAGTAATCTGCACTTTCCGCTATTTTTAAGCCATTAGAAGCTATTTCTATGTTTTTAAAACCGAGTTCGTTTGCCATTGCAATAATCTCTGGCAATTCATCACGAATAGTAGGCTCACCGCCCGCAAACTGCACCGCAGGAGTTGGAACAGGCTCATTTGCGCGTAAATTCTCAAGGATACCGCGTATTTCCTCCAATGTTGGCTCATAAACATATCCAGAAGTACGTGCGTTTGCAAAACAAATTGGACATGCAAGATTGCATCGATTTGTCACATCAATGAGAGCAAGGCCAGTATGGGATTTATGTTCTGGACAAAGCCCACAATCTTGAGGACAACCTTTTATTGTATCTGTGCGTGGGTTATCTAATCTTCCATCACACCACCACTTTTCAGCTCGAAGAAAATCCTCTTCTGAGCCCCAATATGTATCTTTGTAGAATCCGTGTTCAGGACATTCTTTTTCAATGACAACTTTACCATTTTCCGCTTTTATTTCTGCGGAAATGACTTGAAAACATTCTGGACATAATGATTGAGTCATATAGGGTAATGGCATCTTTTTCTCCTCCCTAATACATAAGAATTATTCATAGAAATACCTCAAGGAGACTCCCCAGCTTTAGCGGGGAGAGGAATTGAAGTCTAGCGTTGCTCACACATCCCTTTCTGCGAGGAACAGGGGTTAGTGTACCAGACCTCGTGTGGTGTTTTAATGACGGGTACTCGCAAGTCCCGTCCTCCCAACACCAGGGAGTAGGTCCACTTCGAGGCTGTTGTAAAGGCTTGTTAGGTCGGCAGCACCGTTCCTACCCCTCAGAACTTTTAACCACCGACGACAGAGCAGGGGGCTAGTGGAACACCCCAGGGTGTCATGACCTAAACAACTGCTGCATCTCACGGAGAGACGCCCTCTAATCAACTAAGAGGCTTGTGTGAACAAGCCTCTACCCTTCAGGGTGGGGTAGTTGACAAGAGCGCATTGCATCCTACAGCATATTGCCTTCTAGAATGAGCTACCTCATGCTGAAGCAATGAGGCTTCCTGCTTCAACCACAGACTCGATCCCCCATGATGGGGTTACGGAGGTCTTATGTCCACAGGCGTGAAT
>JAECRW010000010.1 GCA_016294985.1 Candidatus Sifarchaeum marinoarchaea
GGTATGGAAAAGGCCAAGAAGATGGTCAAAGAAGTCAATAAAGTATTTCCGCTAGCCGAAGTTCCAGAGAAATAAGCAACCTCTCTTTTCTTTTTTTTTCCTTTTTCTTTTTGATTATAATTCAACTTCGAGCACCTTGTTATATTAGCGAACTTATATCAGAACTATTTTTGCGTAGTAATTTTGTAGAAGCGGAGATCTATGATAGTTAATGGGTTATTTTTAGATCTACAATGAGAAGTTAAATAATAGAGACCAGATCTACAGGAATTTTTGTACCAAACACTTTTTGAAACTAAAGAAAGAGAGATATATGAGAAGAGGACTATTTAAAAAATAATCAATATTAGAAAAAGGAGATGTCCTATGTTAAAGCGAAATAGAAGTGTTATATCACGCTATCTATTCTTCGGATTTTTAGGACTACTACTCCTCTTAGTCGCCACGACACCAGTAGTATCTCAAGAAACGACGGAGCCACCAATCAGATACCAAATCTACTTTAACAATCAGCTTGTTGCAGGCACAGGCGTACCTGCTACTGAATTTGAACTAGATATTACAGACGATGGCAAACTTGAACCCCTCAATATTCGAATATTAGGCGGAACTGGATCCCAGGCTGTCTACGTGCATGATTTTTGGGCAACAGTGCAAGCCGTACAAGGTGCAGGATCACTCACAAGATATCCTCAGGAAGGAAATTTTGCTATCATGCAAACATTTCCAGCAAATCAGCCAGATACGGTTATATTTGATCGGACAGTGGATGTAATAGCTGAAGCTGAGGCTGCAGGATTTGACTTACCAGATCCTATCTACACTGGCTTCATTGAATTGACAATATTTATCAGATATTCAATAGGAGGACCTCCACCAGGGGTAAGTTCTAGTGCAGAAGCCATGCAGCTGACTACAATGCAGGTAGATGGGGATGGTTTCGAGACTTTTGAGGATTCTGTAGACGTAAACGTCCAAGACCATTACGTCATAGAAGATGGTGAAAAGAAAGAAACATCAGCTACTGAAAAATTAGGTACCCAACTAAGCACACCCGCCGGACAGGCTACAGCAGGTGTTACAGCAGTTGCAGGCATAGCATTAGTATTTGCAGGATTACAAGCGGTGGGAGTATTCCCCTCATTTACGACCGCTATACCCGCAGCAGCATCGCTAGGTCCAGGGTCAATATTTGGTACCACAAATTCGTTGCAGAACTTTATTTTAGGCAGGCTGAGCGGAGAAGCAAGAGCACGAGCCTTATATAAGATACGACGAGCTATTACAAGTAGAGTACGGCGCATGTCGAATTGTCCAAACTGTGCCGCAAAGTGGTCGGCACCAGAGTTATGTCCTGGTTGTGGCTTAGTAACTGCAGATCTCATACATGAATATCGCAATGCACTAAAGGGTGGATCTACGAAGGCAATGTCACTTCTAGCAGAAGGTAAAAAGGCTTCTGTTGGTGATGTAGCAAATCAACTTGGAACTGATCCAGCAAAGGCGGCAGACATCATGTCAGTCTTAAACGAAGCAGGGTTACTCAATTTCGGAGTAGCGGCAGCAGGCACTGGAGCGACAACAGCCGCAGGAGTGGCCGCAGGAGTAGCAATTCCTCAATGGTTAAACTTGACAGGGATCGCACCAATGAATCTGGTTGTCATGATTGGAGTAGCAGCAATAGGTATAGTACTTCCACTTGCATGGACGAAGTATTCAAAGAAAAGACAACGTGAGAAATATCGAATGACAGAGGCAGAAGAAGTTCCAGATGAACTACCCGCAGAGGACATTGAAGAAATGGAAAAGGAATTTGAAGAAACATCAGTAGAGGAAGTTGAGACAACGCCTGAAGAAGAGTCCGAAGAATCACCTGAAGAAGAGTGATATAAAAAAACTTTACCCAACAATTTCCTTTTTTAAGGAACTCATTTTTTTCTTTTTTATGCTTCTCGTCGCTTATATAAAAGGCGATTAAAACCATTGACAAGGGCCTCAATACTAGCAACTACGATATCTTCTTTTGATGCACTTGCATCTGTCACAAAGCCTTGTTGATCGCTTACCCTAACATGTACAGTAGCAAAAGCATCCGTATTTGCCTCTATTGCGTCCATACTAAATTTTTCCAGTTTAATCTCGCCAATATCTTTAACAATATCTTTAAACGCTGATTGAAGTGCATTACAAGCAGCGTCAACTGGACCAACTCCGATATCAGAGGCAACTTTTTCGATAAATGAACTATTCTGCTTAATTCGCAATTTTACAGTAGCTGAAGGCGTGATATGCAAGCCTGTGACAACAGTTAATTCTTTTAAGTCAAGAACCGGTTCAGCAATTTTTCCCATGACGGATTCTGCTATAGTCCTCAGATGAAAATCTGTAACTCGTTTTCCTTTGTCACCAATTTCTTTTATCCGAGCAAGAATTTCAGCAGTTTGTTCGCGAGTAGTATCTATGTCAAATGTTTTGAGTTTCTCCCGAATAGAATGAGCCCCGGAATGCTTCCCAATAACGACACCTTTCGTTGCCATCTCACTATCTGTTCGTTTTCCAATGAGTTCAGGTGTAATGGGTTCGTATGTTCGTGGATGCGCTAGTGCGGCATGCGCATGTATGCCACTCTCATGCAGAAAAGTATTATCGCCAATAAAGGGTTGACAGGGAGAAATTGGTACTTGAGTTAACTTTTCAACCAGTTTTGAAGTTTTGTAGAGTTGTTTCAATTTAATATTGGTAGGAATCCCATAAAGGGCATAAAGAGACATAACAACTTCTTCTAATGAGGCGTTACCAGCCCGTTCACCGATTCCATTAACCGTGACGTGAACTTGGTTGGCACCGGCGGCTTCAATAGCTGCAAGTGAACATGCTGTTGCGAGACCGAAATCATTGTGACAATGTAAGCTGATTCTGACGTTATTATTTATTGCTCTAACAGCCTCAGTAAGTCTCTTGCTGAGAACGCCATAAGCACGAGGCGTTATTGTTCCAACAGTATCTGGAATGTTAATTCGATCAGCGCCTACAGACACTGCTGTGGTGTATGCTTTTACCAGAAAATCAAGATCAGTGCGAGTAGCGTCTTCGGCACTATATTCAATTCCTTTGAATCCTAATTCCTTTGCATAGGTTATTGAACTTACAATCTCATCAAGAACTTGTTGTTGAGTCATGCGTAATTTATACTGGAGATGCAGGTCTGATGTGGCTATGAAAACATGGGCAACATCTAATTCACATTCATGAAGTGCATCCAAATCAGAATTCCGGGTGCGTGCTAAGCCAGCAATTTCGGCATTTAGCCCTAATTGTTTTATTCTTTTAACGGATTCTCGCTCACCAGAACTTACAACAGGCATGCCAGCTTCAATTACATCTACACCAAGTTCATCTAAAGCCATTGCAATCTGCAATTTCTCTTCAACTGTAAGTGCAACACCAGGAGTTTGCTCTCCATCCCGAAGAGTTGTGTCGAAAATATAAACTTGTTGTGGTAAACTAACCTCACCGGTGATTTGCTGAATGAATGGGCTAATGTAAACATCTTTAGTTTCGCCTTCTGTCAATAATATTCACCTCAAGCTACTCGATAAGTTGTGATGAAGTATAGTGAAATGATTAAGGAGTGCACTTAAGAATTTACTCATCAAAAATAGTTGCGTATGTAACAGAAGTTTCGGTTTATGAGGGCTGAAATTGTCTAAAGGATAAGAGTTTCAATCCACAACTTTTATCTCAAATTCGCAGAAAGTATTACCTAAACCCCAGCATTTTGTTTCGTTGGCAACAATGTTTTGTCCAGTTAATCGTTCGAACAGACCAGCAATCTTACCAGCTTCGAAATCGCAGAAATTAACGCCAGCATTTGGAGTTGCAGTGGCAGAAGCGAGCTCATAGATTATTATCGATGCACTTTCTTTTCGTAAATTTCGTGAACGAATCTTTCCATGTTCACGTGACAAAAATGAGCTTGGGTGATTGTAAAAATTTCGTAAGACTTTCAAAGCCCCTAAGAACTCCATATTTCCAATTTCAGCAGATTTATTTTTAATTTTTTGGATAAATTCAATTTCAGGGCTGTTTAAACCTTGTTCGTGCCCTGCTGCGTAGAGTAAACTTCCTGTAAACGGATCTGAAAGTTTAAGAGAGGTAAGTTGTTGTTGAGGAACTCCAATATGGATATAATCTCCTGCATTTTCACGCATTTTTAGTTTCATGAAGAGAGAATCAAAAGCCAGTTGCATACTGTGGTTGGTAAGTTCTTTAAATCTTTCACGCCTATCTTTTCGTGCTTTTGGCACAGGATAAGGCGTCTCCTTTTCTCCAACAAGTTTTATGTAGAATTCACAAAATTTGTCCCCAGTACCCCAACATGCCGTTTCTCGGACATTAACTCTTTCTGCAAGCAATGCTTCCATCATTCCAGCGATTTCACCTGCAGTGAAATGGCAAAGAGGTTCTCCAATATCCATAGCTTGTGTGCAAGACGCAGTCTCGTAGACATGAATTACTGCTTCGTCAGCTTCCAGACTAATTATATCTACCCGATCACTGAAATAGGTAGGCAGATTACTAGTTTGTCTACTAAAAAAATCGCAGATTCCTTCTATTACATATTTAAATCGCTTTTCGATTGATCTGATTTCAGCCCCGATTTTGGGATTTAAGCTCAAGAGGAGATGTGAATCTGCTCCATATAAGCCTAGATCTCTACCTGCCTCGTAAAATAGGCGTGAAGCTAAAACATCTAGCCCTAATATCGAATAAGTTGTTTTTTGCAAGGTTCCAATGTGCGTATAATCACCTATGCTGGGTCGCACAAGTTGAAGTTCAAGAGCTGAACTTAAGGTATTTGTAGTAATTGCCAGCATGGTATCTTTTCTCATATCATACGATTTTTCCCTTTCTAAAATCGTTGTAACAAGTTTATTCCAGAGAACATTCTGAACTTCGCCCTCAGAGATCTGTCCGCTAAGAACTTTTTCATCATTTACAATCAAAGTGGGCAGCGATTTAATTTTGTACCTTGCTGCGACTTCAGGATTCTCATTAACATCAATAGTAGAGACGTGAGCAAATGCAGCACTTCCAGAACCTATTGTACGTTGGAGCAGTTTCTCAACTGAAGGGCAGTAAGCACAATCTGGCGACGTAAACATAAGAATCCGAGTTGGTATTTTACTCTGAGTCACGAACAGATCACCCTGTTAGCGCGAGCAGCGGGTTTTTCGAATTGGAAATTATAAACTACATAATTGATGTTAATTTACCTTAATATTATACAATGACAAGGCTTCATTTTAAAGTTGTGGAAACAGTATTTCGAAAGTTGTTTGATTTTATATTAGACCGAGAGATTGGAGAATATTTTCTAACTCTTTTTTAATATCATCAGTTATTGGTAGTAACGGGCTTCGAGGATAACCTGCTGGAAGATCCCCTACCATCTCCATGCCTGCCTTTATAGCAGGTATCCCATGGCCTGTTGGACCTGTAAGGAAATTATCAAGGGGCAGTATTTTTAATTGTAAATCTCGTGATTTTTCGATATTATCGTCCAAAAAGAATGTATATATTTCTGAACAAAGTTTTGCTGCAATATTTGCGGTGGCGGGTACAGCACCACCTATTCCTCCAAGCATCAATGTTGCAAAAATAATACTTGCATTTCCAGCGAACACATCAAAATTTTTATTTGATGCAATGGTTATCATTGTCGAGATTCTTCTGAGATCTGTGATGCTCATTTTGATTCCGACTATATTAGAATATTCTTGAAGACGCAATGCAGTTTCAGGATAAATCTCTACGCCAGTAAACTTTGGAACCATGTATAGGAGAATAGGGATATCAACAGTTGATGCAATTTCAGAGAAATATTCATAGATTGCCTCTTGACTAGGCTTAAAGTAAAAAGGTGTGATCACCAAGACAGCATCTGCGCCTATATCTGCGGCATGCTTTGTTAATTCAATTGCACGATCTGTAGAACTATCACCAGTACCGACAATAACCGATATGCGTCCACTTGCCTCATCAACAGCTATTTCTGCAACTTTTTTTCGTTCTTCTAATCTAAGGTTGATTGTTTCGCCAGTAGAACCACATGGAATAATGCCATGAACCCCATTTTCTATCAAATAGTTGATTATTATTTTGAAACCTTCCTCATTTATTTCATTGTTTTTGAACGGAGTAACGACGGGTACGTTGATGCCCTTAAGTTGAACCATAAAATATGCCTCCTGATTAAGTTGAAGGGATAAACCAATTTTAAAGTGTGTTTAGGTTTCATTGGAGCCTATTGAAAAACAGTTGAATACATATGGAGATGAAACTATATACGAGTTTCGTGAGTTACCGCGCGCGATTAAGTGCTTAATTAAGTGATCATGAAATTATTATTTCAGTGATGTTATGTTTGTAATAGGAATAGGAAATGGAAGGGAATTAATATGGACAACTCATTTAAAGCCATTATGACTGCAGATGTTGAGTTATTCACAGGAAGAACGGATGAAATAAATCGATTTAGAGATCTTTTAATCAGAATTAAGGCAGGAAGCGAAGAAAAGAGGGGAGGTATTGTTAGCAGTGAACGTGGGATGGGCAAAACTTTTACGCTGATGAAATTTGTGGAATTAGCGAAAATAGAGCGGTTCCAAGTTATTTACCAAAAACTTAGCCCAGGAACTCTTGAGAGGTTTTTTTCAGATTTAAAAAGCCAAATAGTCACTCTTGTGCCCGAAAAGAAAAAACGTTTTGGGAAGAAAGTAGATTTAAGCATGTCTCCGCTACCGAAAGGAACGACTACGGCGCCTGAATTGATTACCAAATACGTTGATGAATTCTTTAGAGGATTAGATGAAGTTCAGGAAGAATTAATGGCACAAAAAATCTGGACTATGTTTCTAGTTGACGATATGGAGTTTTTTGCGATAAGAGATTTCGAAAATGCTTATCATATTCTAATCGATATTATAAAGAACTTTAAAGAAAAAAAATACAATGTAGTGCTTTTTTTTTCAATTTCTGATGACTTTATGAAATATATTCCCTCAGACAACTTGGAATCTTATCTGGAAATATTCTCACTTGGAAAAATTAGTTCGAGAGAAGCTGAGATATTTCTAAAGCGAGTTGAAACAAAATATGGTATAAAAATTGATGTAAAAGAAAGACTTGTTCGAGCGGGAAGAGGAATCCCTTTTCTTCTAGCTTTAGCAACCAGTTATCTTTATACAAATAAAGATAATTCAACTATTGATGAGAATGTGTGGGATAAATGCAAAGAAATTATACAAGAGGAGGATATAGTAAGCATTTTTAACATAAATGACGAAGAAATAAAGGTTCTCGAAGCTATTGCTTCACAAAAAGAAAATCTAGCGACATTTCCAGAACTAGAAGCAGTCTCTGAAACTGATCTAAGTGAAATTTTAAAGAATCTTGAAGAAAAACAGTTATTGGTTACAGAAAACACCTTTGTTTATTTCACATCAAAATTTCTTTTTCAAACACTGAAGAGAACATCAGAACGATTAAATATCTTCGGAAGAGCCAATATACTTCTAGATTTATTTAAAGAATCGATCGGTGCGGGAAAAAAACCAAATATTCAACTTAAGAGAAAAATAGATGAATTAGAAAATATCGCTGTCTCTCAAAATGACTCAACAATACTTACTGAAATAGCAGAAAATTACAGCAGTATGGGAGAAACTTTGATGGAAGAAAAAATGTTTTATGAGGCTTTTATGCTCTTTTCAAATGCTATAGAGATTTTTGAAAAAATTGAAGATTATGAACGGGCAGCACTTCTATGTGATGAGATGGCCAAGAAATTTTCAAAATCGAAGAAGCCATATTATGCACGTAAATTTCTTGCAGAGGGGGCAAGGCTTTACGATAAGATAGGAAGTGACTGGAAAAGAAACGCATTATCCAGATCTGCCGCCATGTTATATGAAGAGGCTGGAGATGTTTATGCTGCAGAGTCATTCGATGCTTTTACTCGCTTATTTTACAGGCGTGCTTATTCGCTTTATAAGGCGGCTAATGAGGGGGCACGGGCAAAAAAGGTTTGTGAGAAAGCTCGTGAATCAATAAGTAACGAAATTTATCGAAAAGAGTTTGATAAACTTGAAAAACAAATAATTATAGAACCTAAGAGGGAGAATTAATGTCTGAAAAAGTAGAAAATGCCTTAACAAGGCTGGAAAAGATTAAAGAAGACCTTACAAGGATTTCGAAGTCCTTTGAAGAAAATTTTAGTTCATTTAATTCGACACTATCGTCGGGATATGAAGAAATAAGATCAGCTGGAGAAAATGTTTTTCAGGAAGGCGAAAAAAAACTAGATGATGATGAAAGAGAGATCCAAGATAATTTAAAGGCACAAAATTCTGCTATACAAGAGGAGATCGCACTAAAACTAGAAAACGCAAAAACGGCTATAATTTCAGAAATTAACGGTAATGTCACAGAACTTAAAAATATTTTGAAAGAACTCAAATTTAGTCAACAGTTTGAGGAAACTACCAGCCAATTTACGACTACTCTAAATGAAGAACGGGCAGGACTTACATTTTTCGATACAAATGTTGCAATGATGAGAACTGATGCACAAGGGATGATAACAAAAGAAACAGAAAAATTTGGTGAATACTTAACAACTCAAAATCAAATTAATGACCAGCATCATCAAAAAACTGCTGAAATACTTCAGAACCTTAATGAAACTTCCACAGAATTACTAAAGAATCATGAGGAAGGAATCAGTACACAATTGACGCAAAAATATTCAGAAATTACGACTAATTTTAATGAAGCACAAGAAAATCTGATTAACGAACTAGAGACAAAATCAACTCAATTTACAGAGTTGCTTGAAGGCAAAAAGAATACATCGAGTACTCTAATTATGGGCTCTATCAACACGCTTATACAACAAGTAGATTCCATAAAAGAACTCCTGCATAATACACTTGAAACCCAAAGAACTCAATTCTCTACAAGTATCGAGAAAGAAAAAGCAGATACTTCTGCCGGGTTGATACAACATGTTGAAATTCATAAAAAAACAATAAATGAAACAGAAACCATTCTCTCAGATATTCTCGAAACGAAAATAGATGAGGTGAAGACCCAATTAGAAACCGGTCTTATGAAAAAGGCCTTTGAGCTAATGAATCTTCAAGAACAACAGTTTAAAGAAAAGACAGAAGAGCTTGAATTAGCTTTCAGTGAAAAGTTGGTTAAAAGCCTTGAGAATATTGAAGGCACGATAGAGGTCACTCAGGATCAGATGCAAACAGGGATAAAGGATGTTTTGACGCGAATCGAAGAACTCGTCACTCAGATGAATAGCCAAATGCGAGATTCATTTTTGGCAGGAGTGACTGGTGTTGCAGAAGTCTGCGAATCTTATGAAGGCGAATTTATAACAATAGTAGATAACACTCTTTCAGCTCATAAGAACAACGTAGAAAAGATAAAGGCTGAAACCGAAGAATTTCTAATGAAAGCAATAGAAGATTTTAAACTTAAAATGAATGAACTCAAAGAAAATACGCTTAACTCATTAAACGAACAAAAACAAACCCATGAAGCAACAACAACTGATTTGCAGACAAATATAACAGAATCCCTGGATTCTCATAAAACCAATTTCACGACTGCGACTAAAGAGTTAGAAAATACAGTAACTCAAGAATTAGCAAATATTTCAGAGAGTTATAAATCGGACATGTCAACTCATAATGACGACCTTGTAAAATCTATTGATGAAACGATCACAGACGTATCTACCGAACTTAGTGGTATTCAAGAGAAGATTAGCAGCATCTTGGCAAATAGTGACAATGTAGTAAAAGCGACAGTAAACGCATTGAATAAAAACGTTAAAGACAGCACTGAAACTCAGATAAAAACCCTTTCAGAAAGCCATAGCAATGCTCTGAAAGAACATAGCGGTGTGATGAAAGAGCATAGCAGTGCAACAAAAGAGCATAGCGATATGATGAAAGAAGAAGTTACTCGATGGATTAATACCGTAACTGAGACAAATGCTAACATGCAAGAAACAACAAGAGACAAATTGAATTTGCTTTTAGAAGACACCATCTCTAAGTTAACATCTTTAGCTGAAGACTCTAAGAAAGGGCTCTTGGATGTTCTATTAAGTGAGAATGAAAAACTAGATAGATTTAACAGTGATATAAGCCAAAATACATCCAGGATATTCGAAGAGCAAGTAGATAATGCGAAGAACTCATTTGAAGATACAAGAAAAGCATATTCTACAGTAATCGAACAAAGTAAAATAAAGCTCAAAGATGAGTTAAAATTACTGGTTAAATCGCTTCGGGAGTTGAGTTCAAACGTAGAACGAATCGGTAAGGAACTTGAACGATTGAAAAAACCAGTTCAAGCTGATCTAAATGAGGTTAACAAATCGATTGATGAGATTTTAAGAGAAATGAGTAGTAAATAAGAGGAGATTAGATAATGCTTAATGCAGAAGAAGTATACGAGTTAATTGGACTTAATGAACTTGAAAGAAAGATTTACGAAACAATTGTTGGGTTAGGAGCGAAAACTATAGAGGAATTAGTTCTATACACAGGAGATCCTCTTCCAGAAGTACAGAGCAATTTGATCGCACTTGAACAGAAGGGATTAATACGTAGGATTCCAGGGAAAGTTGATATCCTAGTTGCTATGGAACCTCGAATCGTTTTAAGCGAAAAAGTGGAAGAAGACCTTACGCAAAAACTATCAAACGTGCGCGATGAGATAACGAATAAATGGAATGCCGTCAAGAACGCGTTATCATCACAGCTTCAAGAATTCCAAGAATCGACCTCTGCAGTGATCAATGAACATCTTGAGCAATTCAAAAAAAACGTTGACTTAACAAAAGAACAAATCGATACCATTTCGAAAGATTTTGGCGAGCACGTTAAATCAGATTCTGAAAAAAATAGAGAGACTATAACTACAACCCTGAAAGATCATTACTCAGCTTACGAGGAAACATTAACTGAACTCCAAGAAACTCTATTTAGTGCTTTAGACAAAAATGCAACAGATTTTGAGGCTGATATGAAATCATTAAACGAGCAATTGACTCAAGCTATTAGAGAACAAATCAGCGACTGGAGAGTCAGCGTTACAAGCTACCAAGAAAAGAGCGAAAAACTTCTCGAAAGCACCGAGGAGACTGGCGCAGAGGATATCGAGAAATTTAAGAAGGATGCAAGTGAGTCCCTTACTAATCTTGCTAATATTTATACAAGCGGGTTCATGGATGCAAAAGCAAAAACGGAATCCACCACAATCTCATCCATGGACGCATTTAAAGAAACGCTCAATGGGCTTCTTTCTAATGTTTCTGATACATTGAATGAGCAAATCCGAAATATAGATACACACATAAGCAAGACAAGAGAAGGAATATCATCTGCTGTTGATGGGGCTGGAACCATAGCAGCGTCACTTGATCAAGAAAAGACGCAACTTGAAGAGTTTAACAAAACGCAACAAGAAGTGTTTAACAACCAATTAGAAACGTTTGTAGGCACAGAGAAAGAGGACATTGCTGAAAGGATGAATCAGTTAAAAAAGGAAGTTAGTGAAAACCTTACAAAAACGTTCACTGCGATAAGTTCACTAAAAACTGATTTTGATGGTCTTTTGAAGTCACACGCCTCAAACACGGGGAAAACGCAAGAAGAACTATTAAATGGGATTTCACAAACGATTTCTGAAAACATCACAAAAACAAAGGAACTCATACAGCAAACAATGGTAGGTGTAATTGAACAAGTATTTGAAGGTAGCACTCGCCTGCAAGAGAAATTTAGCACGCTTGCCTATGAATTATCAGATTTCGTGAATAACAGCACTATTTCCATTAATGCAATTATTGAAAATTCTATTAATGAAGCAAAAAGGCTAACAGAAGAGAATCAGGAAAAAATAAATGAAGAAATTCAAGCAAACATGGGATTAATTAATGAAACACTCTCAGAAGTGATCAATAAGGCTAAGATGTCAATAGACACGACAAAAGAGCAAATTCAAGAGCAATTCAATACAGAACACAGAAAACTAAAAGAATCGAATGAAAAGACTTCTACAGATCTTTTAGAGATGTTTTCGGTTAGCAACAAAAACATGCAAAAACAACTCACAGAAAGCGTACAAAAGATAACGGAGCACATTGAGAAAGCTTCGCACGATGTGCGCAAACAACTTGACGATTCAAAAAACCAAAATATGGGGCTTATGGAGACGTTCATTGACAATTTACTCACAGAAAGCATGCAGATCCGTGATGAGGTGCCGAGTGTTATTGAACAAGAACTGGAAGAACATAAAGACCGAATTAACCAACTTGACATACGTTTTGCGGATACTTCTGGGCGCCTCGTGTCTATCGTTGAAGATTTGAGGAACAAAACTGAAGAAAAAGCTAGAAGCCTCTTTGGGTTGCGCAAAGAAGGATTGGAGGAATTTATGGGTGAATTAACAGCGATGGAGGGAGAATTACAGTCACTGAGGGCACAGGTCAGAGATGTAATAAGCACAAATACAGAAGCGTATGAAATGGGAGTGTCCTCTCTACTAGACAATATTAGTAGAAATATGACTTATCGGGTTGAAACGATTGAAAAAGACGCCGAGGCAAATTTTGGAAAAATGAACACCACCTATGAGGCAATCGTTTCAAATCTCACCACTACTCTCCAAGATGCGCTCAAAACCGAAACAGAGAATGCGTTAGAAGGTTTCACTAAAGGTTTAGAAGACCAAAATTCAGAAGCAAAAAACAAAATAGTTCTCCGATTGGAAGAAAATAAAGAAGCGATCAATGAAATGATCTACGCTGCTGGACAAGCGCTCACCGAAAAACTTAATGATGCTAAAACTAATTTTGACGAAATTCAAAAAACCACTATAAATACAGAGGGCTTAGGACGGGCTGGAAAACAAATAGATGCACAATTAGATAGTTTGTTAGAACAATTCACTGAATCATTTTCTCAATACGAAAAGAAAATCACATCAGATCTTATGAATCACAAAATGAAAGTAACTACGAGAATTCTGGAAGAAATAACTGGACAGGATTCGTTGCTCAATACGATAAAAGCGAACACAGAAACTCTAACAAACTCTCTTGAAGAAACAAATGAAAGCAACTTAAACTCTTTGCAAGAGACTATAAAAACAATTTTAAACGAAAAGGGAGCGGAGATAGAGAGCAAAAACGCAGCGTTACAAGAAACAGCCGGTGAAAAATTTAATGCAATAAAAACGGAAACTGAACAATCTGTTGAAACTCTAATTGAAAAAATAACTGAGGAGAAGATAGAAGAATCGAATTCGCATCTGATGGAGTTAAAACAGAGTATATCGGATGTTGTAGTGAATGTACTTGAAGAAATTATGCAAAAAGCCTCAGACTTTAATACAAAACTTAATACCAAACTTTCAGAGACAGAGGATGTATTTAACAAACTGTCAAGGACGTTAGAAGATTCCGCAGAACTCATGGATGTCACAACAGAACTTGATAAACTTTCCAGCAGTATAGAAGCAGCCGTCAAAGAAGCAAATGATGAGATTTCGGGAATCAAAAAGGCGGTTTTTGATGTTTTAGAGGAGAAAGAAGGACAAGGTTTGCAGGATATTACAGGTTTACAAAATAAATTCGATAAAATATTGGATCAAGCGAATACTTCCGTAAAACAAAAGATAGACGAACTAAAAGACACACTTATAACCAGCAGTAAGGAATATCTTACAAAATTCGACGCTAGATTGGAGCAAATAACCACGAGATTGGATCAGCTCTTATCAAGACCTTTGACCACTGTTCATGAAGGGAGCGTCGATTTTAAAGGCAATTTTTCAAATTTACTTTCTGTACAAACCACGAAGTATCGCGAGCAAATCTACACCAGTATTGATAAAATCAACGAGTTTTTGGAAAACTTAGGCATAGAGGTCGAAACTGCAGCAAAACAGCTTAACGAAAAATTGTCTGAAACTACTTCTTCGCAAATTCAGAACTACGAAGGCACTGTAGTCACCTACAAAGACGAGTTATTAAAAATAGTCACTGATCGCGTCAAAGGAATCGAGCTGGAGCTGCAAAATATCGTGAATATAATTCCTGCTGAACTAGAAGCTGCTGTGACTGCTAGCAACAAAGCAGCTCGAGTACTAGGCACAATTCAAAAACTTTCGCGAAAAGCAGAACCTTTGCCAGTTGAGCAGACGTACCGTGTGATTGGCGATGCAAACATACATTTCAATATAAAGGCGATAATCAAAAGAACGAAAGCAAATCTCGTTTTAGTAACGCCAAAATTTGAAGATGTGCCCATAGATTCTTTATCAAATGTTAAGAAAACGATTCGCGTCACATATGTCACAGAGATTGCTGAAACAAATTTGAAAGATGCTGAACAACTTCAAGAACGTGGAAATATTCGCGTTAGAAATTATCCTGATCCTAAAGTTTATGTAATTTCACGAGATAGCGAGGAAGTTCTTATAGCTCCAGCTATAAAAGGAGAGGATCTGATAGGAATCCTGTCGACAAATGATCATTTAATAGAACTGATTAACAGTGAACTGTTATCGGGATACACCGCTAAAAGTAAAGCGTTGTAAGAACGCATACCGTTACTTCCTCATTCTTTTTTTTTGAGTTTTCACTACTTCACTCAACTTTTTAAATTGAAGTGGTATACAATTCTCCAGTTTCAGGTTGGCTACACTAATTAATGATAAAGGAAGTCAGAGTAGGTTTGGATGAATTAAGTGTTAGGGAAAACATCGTCAATAAGTTTTCGGCTTTTCACAATTTTTTCAGTATCTTCAATAGTTGAGGATGACAGGAATGGCATTTAAATCAAATGAAAGAAAAAAAATAATCCCAAGGTTCAACCCCATCACTACAACAATTTTAGCATTCTTTTTTACGTTCGCTTTAGCGCTTTTTATATGGTGGCTCTTAGGAGATCCTAAAGGTAAGCTTTTCATTTGGAAAACTTTTCGGCTCTATAACATAACGGGCACAGGTAATTTATTCCTCAACTATATTTTTCTTTTTATTCTTTCAGTAATCCTCTACCTCCAGTTTATCGACCCAGAGATGAAATTCAAAGCATTTCTAATGACTCAAATAGAAATAGACGAAAAAGAGGCGGGACTGGTTCTTTTCTTATTAAATGTTGCACTTATGTTTGTAATAGCAGGATATATCATTTTGGTATGGGGTAAAGTTAATTCTCTTTTTAATCGAGTCACAGACTTCTCCTTCTTTTTGATACCATCGATAGGCATTTTCATCTATCTATTCTGGTCGCTTTATTGGGAACATTGGCCTTTAGAGGGGCTTAATAAAAATACAATACGAATCCTTCAATTCTTTTGGTGCACTTTTCTTTTAGTTTTGCTCTATGCTTGGTTTGCTCTCCCCGCACAAAGCACAAATGGTGAATTTAAACAAGTTATAAGTCTTAACGCTTTTATTGGATATCTCTATAGCGTCATAGCAGTTATGCTACTGCTAGGGGTACTATGGGAAAATTGGCCGCTTGAGAGAGTAAAAAATCAACCATATCAGGGAATTCTTGCAAGTTCAATATGTTTGGTTGGAGGATATGTTTTTTATGTAATTCTTGCACTAGCGTCTACCCAATCTTGGTTTCTGTGGGAAAATCCAGGTGGTGATTGGAATCTAAGAAATGCTGCGAATGTGTCCATATTTGTGATTTCATGGGCATATTTCTGGGCAGCCTATTGTTACAACTGGCCAAATGAATACAATATGAAATTCAACGTTTTCGTGAGAACCTTAATAGTCTTAATACTTGCGCTTCTTAGTTATTACGTGTATTACATTTACCTTAGTGACCTTATCCTCCACGAAAGTAGTCATTTTTACGAAAAACTTCCCTTCGCATTTCAAGGTCTTTGGCTTGCGATTTTAATAGTATACGATAAATATTTTGGGAGGATAGGGCTCTGGAAAAAGCCTCTAGGATGAATTATGAAAAAGCAGTTTTTAAATTATCTAGCAGGAAGTCCCCCCACAGACATGGTGAGAATTTCACGTTTCTTCTTCTAATTCTTTGCTCCATTCTCCTTCAATTAAAATAGGGATTTCTTTACCATCGCTTGTTCGCGCGGTGATAGTTAATTTTTGATTACGTCCAGCGACGGCATCCCAATGATATAAAGTGGCTCTATCGGATTCATAACCAGACCCTAATGCTATGTGTATAGTGCGGTCGGCCTTTTCGGCTTCTATTAAGTAATTACTGGGCACCTTAGCGTGTGGGTTGGTTCCGAGACCCAGTTCACCCACTCGATCGAAATTGTCTTTGTACTCTTGAAGTATTTTGACTGGTAATGCCTGTTTTTCTTCTAAATGCATGAGCCTTTGTTTAGCCTTTTCTTTTTCATTTAACAGTATAGTTAAGATCTGTTGATTTCCTGTTATCTCTTTAACTACACCATTTTCAATCTTTATAATGATAGGTGTCTCTAGAGTATAACTTTGATCAATAGACATCGTTTCATCCACAACAAAGGTTCCATCTATGGTGTCTGGCGTAAAATAGACCTCTCCACCAGGGAAGTTTGCGAACATTCCGGGCCAGATAGCTTCAGAGTCACTCGTCCTGAGTTTTCTCCGACCAAGGGCTACAATTAGGTTTGTAGCAACATCATCAACTGGTTTTCCAATGATTTCGATTTTATCTGCTTTATCAAGAATTTCTTTGATACGCTTGTTTTTATTTCTCATCGCTTTGTAATCAATGCCACATACACGTAAAAATGTCGAAATTGGCAAGAGTTCCTGTAAACCTAACCTTATCAAAGGATCTCGATCATCATGCTCTTTCTGGGGATACCAATCAAGTTTAGATATTAATTGCACCGTATTTGTCCAATTTGTTTTCAAATTCGGAGTTGGATATCCAACAATCTCGCCGAATATATCTCTTCCAAAGTATCCTTCTCCTTTGAAAACTAAAAGCGCGTGAGGAATTCGTGTCTTATACCTCATGCCTGCCTCTCCTGAAAAGATCCGATACCGCTTAAATGGCTCTTGAGGAACCTTTTTTGAGATTTCTATACCCCAAAATGCTTGAATTGCAGCCCAAATTTCATCGGCATTGTCGTTTGGATGCACTTTTGTATTGAGCATCAGAATGCTCGCAATACGTCCCCGTTTATATGCAACATCCTCATACTTGAAAGCTTGCACATACGCTTGAAGATAATCTTCTTTTGGTTTTTTGCTTCGATTTTCGGGTGGAATAGCTGGAAGGATGAGGACAGTGTCTCCGCCTCGTGGCAGATTAAATCCAGTTTTTATGATCTCAAAACATACGTTTTCTAAATCCTCTTCAACACTTGATAATGTGACCCAAGAATCAGCGCCATCTACCATTAGTCTGATTTTTGGAGATCCCCGAATTGATACAAAATTCGCGCCATCAAAAGCTAAGATGAAATCAGGGGGTTTGATAAAGGTTTCAAAAGATTGTTCATTTTTTTCTGTAAAGAAGGTATCAATTAACTCCATAATTTTCCCGAACTTTCGCTCATACTCATATTCATATTTGCCTCCTGAACGTACTTCCGTATATTTATCGATAAGATTCCAAACATAATTTAAAAGTGCATATATTCTATCAGATTCAACGTCTACATCAGGGCCTGTCTCGCTGTACCCAAACATTCCCGCAACCATCGATTGATCTGCACCACTTAAATCACGCATGTGAGTCGTGAAATCTGATCCTAATCGTTCAGCATACTTTTCATAGAGAGGATCCTTGTGTATACCGCCACGTTCTTTCATTTTTACTACTTTCTTTTCTTTCGGCTCAGGTATGCGCACTGTCTTTAAACTTGCTCTTAATCCATACTTATTAAGAGCTTCAACTAAAGGAATACTTGAAAAAAACCCTTGAAACGACTGGACTGGTAGCTTTACCACAACATACTGGTTGACACTGGGACTAACACCAGTTTTTTCAAGTTCGGAAATGTATTGTTCTACGATTCTTTCATAACGTTCTATGTCAATTATTTCGCGAAAACTCATTATGCATCCCTTCTGAAAATGAATTCGACCATTAAACTAATATACAAATTATTAAAACTGATAACGAGCACCAGATTCTTTAAATCGGAGTGTGTGCTCCATTCCGCTTCCAAATGTGAACAATGACATACTTATGTCTATCGCTAGATTTGCGACAGGTTTTTCAATTCTTTGTTTCTCAAATACTTGTTCAATAGTAGAAATAAGATCGCTACTTTTGTTACCAAACTCTTCAGCATTTTCTGATTCACAGGCCAAATCGATTATTTGACTTACGTATGTTTTAATAAACTCGTTTATAACGAGGTCTAGGTCAAGATCCCTAATGTGCGGGAGGATCATTCTATCTCGTTCGGCAAATCTCTCTATTTCTTTTTCAAGAGCATCCTTTCTAGTTCTTACATATGAAACGGCATCTTCTCTTATTTTGTCCTTGTTTTGAACTATCTCATCTTTTCTCCAAGATAGACCAAACATTTCTACACCCCTTATAAAACTAAATTTGTTGCAGAAGCGCGAATTTAGATAGATTCATCAAATGTATCAATAATATATCCTACGAAAGCTAACCAAAGTCTTTCTGCAGACATTATAAATATTCCCATGCATCTACATGAAGATTCCATTAACGTTCATTCTCGAATGAGGATGCTTCTAAAGTAAACGTCAATAACAAAACTTCTTAGTTCACGCAAAATACACAAAAAACAACGTTAATGCTGAGCTTCTTACCAAAAGAATTTTTAGTAAGAAATAAAGTTAATAGCCCAGCAGTATTTTTCATATTTAAGAAAAGACATGACGACATGTAATTGGCTCATAGTTCTCCAAAATAAATATATTCAGGAGATGGAGGCAGAAAATCATTGGAACATCTAAAAAAGGATTTTGACGAAGTCCCAGTAGTTAAATTAGTATTCTGGGGCGCGTCTATGGCAGGCAAAACTATGGCGCTTACTATCTTCAAAGTGCTAAAAACTTTAGAAGATCCAGATAGTGTTTACAGTTTTCTCACACTCGAAGACCCAACTAAGCGCACCTTATTTTTCGATCGCGGTGTTTTTGGCTTTGGATATAATCCTTTAACTGGAAAAGATCGATTAAAAGCACATATCTATACGGTCCCAGGTCAACTTCGCCATATAACGCAAAGAGAGGTTGTAACTTCTGGCGTCCAAGGACTTATCATTATGTTAGACTCAACAAAAGCTCAGTATGAGCATAATCGGATAGCGCTAACAGAACTCGCGCAATTTATCGAGAGCTACGCGTATAAAGAAGTGCCTTTTGTGATCTGCTTGAATAAAATGGATCTTCCAGCAGAACAACGCACTCCTGCTAGTGAGATATCAGAGCTTCTTGTACAAACGGGATGGAGTGAACGGATAAGAGATGCTCACTCACGTGTTGTCGAAATGAGTTGCATGGATGCAAAAAACGAGCTAGTTGGGTTACTAAAATCCAACGCCATTCCCAAAGATGATGATGGGCGTCTTAAAAAGGAGTCACGACCCGATTCTGTTAAAAGGGTAATAATGCCCATTGAAATGGTTCTCAGAGAAGTTTTAACGGCCCAACTTGCCCATATGTGAGCTACCTCATGCTCAAGCGATGAGGCTTCCTGCTTCAACCACAGACTCGATCCCCCATGATGGGGTTACGGAGGTCTTATGTCCACAGGCGTGAATTCCCTACGCACCATAGGTACTACAAACCCTAGAAACACCAAGGTATATAAACACCACGCCATTCATCACCACTCTCAAGCGTTGGTGCTTTCTTGCTTAGCAATCAGTAAAATATAAAAAGCAATTCAAGAGATCTTGTACTTAAAGATGAGGGGGGAATGCTCAGAGGAATTGTTCAAGATAAGTCACATTTCCTTAATTTTATTGCGTGCAAAATCGAGGTTTTCTAAATCTGCTTTTATGCTGTCAACACCCATTTCCTCAAGCTGATTTAGTAATTGATCCTGAAGAGTCATTACTGTTTGAAATATATCTAGGTGATAGTAATATTTTGATTTAGAAGTAAGTTTTTTCCAATTCTTTTCGAGCAAAGTCGAGGCGTTTATTTTACTCAGTTCCTCGAATACATCTTCAGGAGTGCCGGTGAAAAAAATTAGTTTCTCCAATGCACGTGATGCCTTTTCCGCTACCTCAAGGGCTGCTTCATTTAAAGATACATCATCTTCTTCCATCGGGCTACCCACCTTCTGATGGAGGTTTGTATTTTTCGATCTCTTTTTTAATATTCTTAACTATCTCGCGAAAGTCTTTAGCAGCTTCGCTATCAGGGTACTTCAAAACAAAAGGTGTCCCTTCATCTCCAGAAATTCTTATACGAGGATCAACGGGTATGCTTCCAAGAAAAGGCACCTCTAATTCTTCAGAAGCAATTTCTGCGCCACCTTCTCCAAAGAAGGTAATTTCATTTCCGCAGTGAGCACATTTTAGTATTTCCCCGCAATGAGGACAGATCGCGTGGGCAGACATATTCTCAACAACGCCTAAAACAGGTACACCCATCTCTTTTACCATTTCGCCAGACTTCCTCACATCTAATAGTGCAACTTCTTGAGGGGTAGCAACGATAACTACACCATCTATTTCTGGGATCTTTTCAATGATAGTCTGGGGCTCATCGCCTGTTCCAGGAGGTAGATCAATGATAAGATAGTCAAGTTCTCCCCAATCTACAGCAGCCAAAAATTGTTTGATGACACGAGTTTTGTAGGGACCTCGCCAAAGAACAGGGGTAGAGTCACTTGGCCAATACAGTGCTACTGACCATACTTTAATTCCATCTTCTGTCTCAAGCGGGTAGAACGTACGACCTTTGAAATCAGGGTATTTCTGTCTTAAGCCCATCATTTTTGGAACATTAGGACCATGAACATCAGCATCAAGAATACCACACTTATATCCTTCCGCTTTGAATGCGGCTACTAAATTTGTTGCTACTGTTGACTTGCCGACACCGCCTTTGCCTGACACGACCGCTATCTTATGTTTTATCTTTTCAAACCGTGC
>JAECRW010000251.1 GCA_016294985.1 Candidatus Sifarchaeum marinoarchaea
TTTCGTATCCAAATATACTGCAGGCATGCTTAGGGTTGCTAAGAAGTGCCTTGAAATCATATCATAGATTGACCATACTTCGTTCTTGTCAAATTTTGCGACCTCTGGTAGTTTTTCCAATTCATTGATTTCGACACTCTTTGTAGGATGAATTGGAGGATGGGCTTTGTCGTCTCGCTTGCCTCGTGTGGCGCGTATGCGCTTTGAAAGTAATTTTGATACGTAACCTCCCCATTCCGAGTGATCAACATGCTGTTCAAGTAATTTTTTAAGACTAAAGGTTCTAGGATAGATTTCCGTTTCGGTTCTAGGATAACTTATGATTCCTGCATTGTAAAGGCGTTCTGCGATGTCCATAGCTCGCTCTGATGCGATATGTAAATGTTTTGCGGCCATACTGACAAATGTCACTGTGTTCATAGGTTTTGGAGGATACAACTTCTTATCTTGGGAGGTTAACTCCACTATCGTACCTTTCTTTTCTTTTTTTAGAGCATCATAAATTTTCTTACAGGCGATCTTATCGCTTAAGCGATCTTTCTGCCATTTGAGATCATACAATTTTTTATCAATCTCAATTTGTGCAAAAATATACCAGAACGGTTCTGGAACAAATGCCTCACGTTCTAGATGTCGTTCAACGACAAACCCAAGCGCGCAGGTTTGACAAGGGCCAAAACTTAATACTTTTGGCGCTGTACCTGGGTTAACTTTTCGCACTTCAAGAGTTTGAAAACGAGTAAACGCACTTCCAGATCTTAGATCTATTTCCTGTCGAGATTCGACCTTTTCTACAGTCTTTTTGTTAATTTCTTTTGTTTTCGCCTCACTAAACGCCTTTTGGATGTCTTGTTTTGTTACAGCAGAAAAGATCATTCGATGTACTGTAATATCTGGATTTATCTCTTCTATAATAACAGCAATATCGTATCCAATTTTTTCACCCTCAGAATCAGCGTCAGTAGCTATGATAAGTTCTTCTGCATCCTTGCCTAACTTTTGAAGTTGTTTAATCACTTTTGGAATTTCTTTATTGGTTTCGTTAATTCGATATCTCGTAGGGGCATCAAATAAAGTTTCTGGGTCAACCTTATCCCATTTGTTGTACTCATCCATAAAATCAAGAGTTTTTACATGACCCAGAACTGAAGTTATAGTTATCTCATCATTATCGATTTTAAATCGATGAATAGGAGTGTATTTGCTCATACCTTTCTCTTTAGTCACTTTTCCTTTTCCCAAGATATAACTAATTCTTCTAGCAATGCTGGGTTTCTCAGTTACTATTAATACCTGCATTTAACAAGCCTCATTAGGATTATCGGTGTTGCTCCCTTTGTTAAAATCACGTAGATGTGCACGATATAAAATTATAAACATAACGATTGTGACGATCTAAATCATCTTTTGCTTGATCAATAGTTTAGAGGTTAGCATAGCCTTGCTTTAGTGAGTATTGAACTATTTGGGTATTTAAGACAGTAAAGAATGCTTATTGAATTTTGCAAAATTTGACTCTTGTTGAATTTCGATATGTTTAAATATCGACTTAATGTGAAGTTATTAAGTTTTTCAAAAAACAAGGTGAATAATCATGTCTTCCGAAAGGCTACCATTGAAGTTATTGATACATACTGTAAATTCCGAAATAATTGTTAGACTCAAAGACAATAGAGAGTTTCGTGGACGATTAACGAGTTGCGATAGTTACATGAATATGATATTGAGTTCAGCTATTGAGATGAAAGATGGCAACAAACTTGCAAAGTACGGAGAAGTGTT
>JAECRW010000077.1 GCA_016294985.1 Candidatus Sifarchaeum marinoarchaea
ATACCCAAATGTGGTCAAATCTTCCGATGTCAAGGTCTTCACCGGTGGTACACGCCAGGCGAGGTGTTTATAAAGCAGGTCCTCCTATTTATAGATGAGAATCGATTGTGAGCTGAAGATGCCAGCGGTTTAACCATTCGCCCTGGGATCACCTCCATGCCTTCAGTCCGGCAATCCCGTACGCTGTCGATTCTGCGGGAAGGCTGACATCGAACCACCGTTTCGTTCACACAAGGCCTGCACCCTATATGGCGGCAGGTATCCCGCTCAACCGTCCTAGTGGGGACTCCACTCACCTTCTCGTGGGTGGATAGGCACTAGTTCCTTAGGGAATAGATGTCTATTATGAAAGGAACGGTAGTTGACAATCCTTCTATCCTTTATGGACTCTTGAAGGTCTAATCATTTTAACAATAGTCTTTTAAACTACAGAGTGATATCAACCAGAGTAACATTTCTGTATTTATGTACAGTATTAAACACAAGCTATGAGAATTGTTGGCTTCGTAACCTTTTTAATCAATCACTTTTCAGAAAAATGCGGTCTTCTATAGACTTATTTATAAATAATTCAAGAAAATCTGTAATAGAATTAGTTATTGCAGAATTATTATAGATTTATTCACTAAGCATCTATTGGTAAAAAAGGTCGTAGCTAAACGCTTGCTACTGAACTTAGATTTCAGGGAGGATTACGATGGTAGAATTTAAAAAAGTGAGATCAGATTTCACCAGAATGGTACGACTCTCAAAAAAGCCTTCAAGAAAAGAAGTTTGGCTCAGTTTAAGAATTTGTATTCTTGGCATGGTTGCTATAGGTCTTATAGCGTTTATAATTAAACTTGTCTTCACATTGGTAATCGGATTTGTTCCACCAACGGCTTAGTGAGAGTGCAATTTGTAAAGGAGCGCAATTTTTATGGAAACTCAAGAAACGCCTGAGATTAAAAAAAGGCGCAAAACTACTTCAATATATACAATAAGAACGACAATTGGACAAGAAAAAGCGGTAGCAGAACTAGTTGCAAACCGTGTTAAAATACATGATTTGAACATAAAATCCATCTTAGTACCTGAAACACTAAGAGGATATATCTTCATCGAAACGGCTAAGAGAGACGCCATGGATGAAGCTATTTCGGGAATTTCACATATTAGAGGTTCTGTTGGGAAGACAAATATTAGTGAACTCTCACATTTTCTGATTCCAAAGCCACCAACTGAAGGTCTAGAGACCGGAGATATCGTAGAAATAACTGGCGGTCCATTCAAGGGCACGAGAGCAAAAGTTACACGGGTAGACACTACTAAAGAAGAAGTTACAGTCGAGTTGCTTGACTCACCTGCCCCCATACCTATAAGAGTTCATGGAGATTATGTGCGCAAAGTTGGCGATCGAATCGAAGCAGATGAATTTTCAGTTCGCTAATAACACTAGAAGAAATCGGCTATTCCTGAAAAATTAAACTGAGATCAAATATCGGTTTTATTTCGATAACTTTCTCAGGGCACGTTTCTTCGCAGTCACCACATGTAATACATTTTTTAATTGCAACACATAGACTGCCAAATCCTCTCAGCGGTGAGGGGAGAGGTATAGCCTCTACAGGCTTTTTTACCGCAATTTTCTTGATAAAATCAATCAGAAGGCGTCTATTCTCTGCTTTCACGTCTTTTGTCGAATCCTCGAAAAGACTGGGTAAGTCAAATTTATTCTCGATAAGTGGGGCTCCAAGTTTACAGACTTCCTCGCATTTATGGCATCCAATACAAATACTTTGTAGCGCGGTTACTTGTCCAAATCCGCGGAGACCTTCTGGAACCTTTATTATTTTTACTGGTTTTTTTATTGCGATTTTTTTAATTAAATCGAGTAGTCTTTCTCTTTTAGTTTGAGTTTCCTCATTCTCTTCTTCACTGTTTTTGTCGGACATCAAACTTCCGCCTACTGTTAATTGATCAAATTTCGAACAGTTATAGTACTTATATTCTGATGTGCAAATCACAGAATAAAGTTATATTTGTAAAGATACCGGTTTCAACAAGTTAGTAAAGATTTTACTATATATATTTATACAGAAACAGGTAAGACGTATTTCAATGTCCGCCGCTTGGAGGACACATAATTCCAGATGAAAGGCGGCATTATAGGAGGAAAATTTATGCCAGTTAGAGTAGCGGTGAATGGTTTTGGTCGAATTGGAAGATGCATGTTCAGAGCAGGACTAGGAAATAAGGACATAGAATTTGTCGCGTTTAACGATCTCTGGGATGTAGGAACGATGGCACACTTACTCAAATATGACTCGGTACATGGGGTACTTCCCGTAGACGTTGAAGCTACGAAGGATGCAATCATAGTAGGTGGTAAGGAAATACCATTTTTTGCAGAGAAGGATCCTGCAAAACTTCCATGGGGAGATCTTAATGTAGATGTAGCCGTTGAATCCACAGGAATTTTTAGAGAACGACAAAATGCGTCAAAACATCTAGATGCGGGCGCTAATAAGGTGATTATCTCAGCGCCAGCTAAAGACCCAGACGTCACAATCGTTTTAGGGGTAAATGAAGACACTTATAATAAGGCGAGTCACAGTATTATTTCTAATGCTAGTTGCACGACCAATTGCCTCGCACCAGTATCTAAGGTTTTGTTAGACGAATTTGGGATCAGAAAAGGGATAATGACGACTGTCCACGCATATACAAATGACCAACGAATTCTTGACTTTCCTCATAAGGATAAACGCCGAGCAAGGGCTGCTGCTGTATCCATGATTCCAACAACGACTGGTGCTGCAAAAGCACTGGGTTTAGTTATCCCCGCATTGCAAGGTAAGATGGATGGGATGTCCATACGCGTTCCCACGCCCAATGTAAGTTTAGTAGATTTAGTTGTTGAAACAGAAACGAATGTAACCATTGAGCAAGTCAATAACGCGTTTAAAGAGGCTGTGAAAGGGCGATTAGGTAAATACATGACCTATACTGAAGAACCACTCGTTTCTGCAGACTATAACGGAAATCCAAGTTCAGCGATAGTAGACGGTCCACAAACAAGAGTTATTCAGGATAATATGGTAAAAGTTCTGGCATGGTACGACAATGAAATGGGCTATAGCAATCGATTAGTAGACCTTGCAATATTTATCTAACCCAAAAAGTACAGAACACATACCATCACTTCTTTTTTTCCGTTGGCAACGAATCCCTTAGGCATTTTTTATCTGATATCAGCGAGAAGCCCCCTTCCGAGAGGTAGGGGATGAATCGCTGACAGCGTTTCTGTTGTAACCAACTGGCGGAAACATAGTTTCTAGTATAGTTCTAATGGTATTTAAGGAATGGGAGACCTGTGTGAAAGTGAATGCGTTATACAACACATCTCCGCCCTTATGGATGGAGTCTTCTAACGTAAGTTATATAAGATATTAATCGTAATGATAATTCCCGTCAAGACTTCACATATATCTGCAAAGACAAAGCGCAGAATAAACATTGACAATAAGCATCATTTAATATTAAAGAATGGGGAAGTACATTGAGCGAACCTAGCACATCTGGGCTGCCAATAATTGTAATTGGCGGAGGAATTGCAGGAATTCATGTTGCCCAAGAATTGGCTGATTTTGGAATTCAAGTTTATCTGATTGAAAAAGAGCCTACGCTTGGAGGTAAAGCATTACAACTCTTTAGATTCTTTCCAACAGACGATTGCGCCCTTTGCGTCTCGTCATCAGACAGACTTTTTTCTCGTGGTGGATTTAGGAAATGTTTTTACAGATGTGGCATCACGGAGCATCCAAACATAAGATTGCTTACTCAAACAAAACTTGTTGCTGCAGAAAAACTGAATAAAGAATTCAAGGTTTTGTTAGAAAGAAATCCGAGATTTGTAGACGAGAAAAAATGCATTATGTGTGATAAATGCCGCGATATCTGTCCAGTAGAGGTTCCTAATCCTCTCAATTTCAATTTAGATACTCGAAAAGCAGTCTATTTACCTGCGTCTCAAGCAATTCCTTACAGCTATGTAATTGATCCAAATACATGCTTATTCGAAGAATGTGCAAAATGTGTGGAAGTGTGCCCAACAAATGCAATTGATCTAAAAGAAGAAAGGAGCACAATCGAAGAAACATTCGGATCGATTGTTATAGCTACTGGTTTTGAAGAATTTGATCCCAGTCCCCTAAAAGAGTACGGATATGGTATATTCGATGAAGTAATCACACAAGTAGAACTTGCTCGATTAGTAGATCCACAAGGTCCTACGAAGGGAAAGTTTCTCAAAAAGGATGGTACACCAATAAAAAAAGTAACCATGCTACAATGTGTTGGGTCGAGAGACAAAAGATTGAATAGTTACTGCTCAAGTATATGTTGCACATATGCCTTAAAACATGCTATCCTGCTTAGAGAACAGGGGTTAGATGTTACACTCACTTATATGGACATTCGTACGCCCTTTATCTATGAAGATTATTTCTCACACGCTAGAGATGAAGGAGTAAAATTCATCAAAGGACGTGTCAGTAATGTTGAGAGGGATCCATTAACAGAAAAAGTGCATGTTTACGTTTCAGACATCCAAACGGAGGAATTGTTGGATCTAGAGACCGATCTTGTAGTTCTAAGTGCTGCTCTTGTCTCATCTAAAGGTACAAATCAATTAGCTGAGTTACTTGGTCTTGAATTAGACGATTATGGTTTTTTCCCTTCAAATGGCGCAAAAGAAGATATCTACACAAATATAAATAATGTGTATGTTTGTGGCGCTGCCCAAGAGCCAAAAGATATTCCCTCTTCCATTGAACAGGCTAATGCTGTCAGCATGGCGATCTTAAGACGTATTGCCCTTTACAGAAAGGTGATGTGAAATGACCTCAGAAAATCAACGCGTTGGTGTATTTCTGTGTAGTTGCGCATCAAAGGTAAGTGAAACCGTAGATTACAACACAATTGTGAACTATTTATCTAAGAATGAAGATTTATTTGTAGAACAGCACGATACAGCTTGTTTAAGTGACGGACTTGAATTTCTCAAAGAATCTATCAAAAATAATAATCTTACAAGGGTTGTTATTGCAGCATGTACACCAAAACTCTTTGAAACCAGATTTAAAGCAGAACTTCAGCAAATTGGGATAAGCCCAGATTTTATAGAAATTGCGAATTTAAGAGAGCAATGTGCACTTCCTCACAAGCCATGGCCACAAGAGGCAACTATAAAAGCTATCGCTCAAATAAATGCAGCTATACAAAAGGTACGTTTAGCAAGTTATGTTGAAAAAAAGAAGTTCACTCCACAAGAGTCTGTCTTAGTCATTGGGGGAGGCATTGGAGGTCTAAAGGCAGCATTAGATTTAGCCAGCAATGGTATAGATATCTTTGTCATTGAACGCTCTCCTGAGATTGGAGGAAGGGTACGAAAAATCGCGAGGATTCGAGGAGAAGAAGACTATATAGCGATTCAAGAACTTTTGGAAGCTGTTACAGCGAACCCGAATATTAGTATTTTCACTTCAAGTGAAGTAAAAAACGTTGCAGGAGTTCCCGGAAATTATAAAATTTCTATTGATGGAATGCATAAGCAAGTCCTAAATGTTGGCGCTATTCTAGTTGCAACAGGTATGGAAGAGTTTAAACCGTTTAGTCTTAAAGAGTTTGGTTATGGTTTATATCATAGAGTACTCAGACAAAGTGATCTGGTTGAGTTATTAGATCCTGAAGGTCCTACGAACGGTAAAGTACTCATTGATGGGGCAGTGCCAAAAAATGCTCTTTTTATTCAATGTGTGGGCTCCCGTGATTCAAGATTTAATGAGTATTGTTCAAAATTATGTTGCTTTACCTCAATTAAAAATGCAATCTTACTCAAAGAGCAAGGAATTGATACTGCCATTTCCTTCATAGATATACGAACCCCCTATGCTTATGAAGATTACTATGAGCAGGCAAGAAAACGTGGTGTCCGGTTTCTTCATGGACGTGTTTCAAACATTGATTCGACTTCAAAAAAATTAAACGTTGAATTGGAAAACTCGTTTACTGGAGAGATACTTACTCTTGATACAGATTTGGTAGTTCTAAGTAGTGCATTAATACCATCTTCAGGTTCTGAGGCTTTAAAGGAGATGCTAGGAATTAATAGGGAACCTTCTCCGAAAAGTAATTTTTTCCATCCACTTTACAGAAAAATAAAAACTAGCGAATCGGACTCAAAGGGTATCTTTTTGTGTGGTTCAGCAATAGAGCCAATGTTCATAAAAGAAACTTTGACTCATGCTAGTGCGACAGCGTTCAAAGTATTGAAGTATCTGAAATATACCATTTTCCAGGCAGATCTTCTTGTATCAACAATTGATGAAGAGGCATGTGACGGTTGTAAGGCATGTGTTGAACTCTGTCCCTTTGAGGCCATAGATTTTGATGAAGCGAAGGATCTTGCAATCATAAATGAGCTCAAATGTGAGGGCTGTGGTGTTTGCACTGCAATTTGTCCTACTGGAGCTGCACAGTTAACTAATAACGAAAGAGAAATACTCTTTAGACAGATAGAAGCACTACTTTCAACAAAAAAGACATTAGAAGAAGAAGCCACAAAAACCATATTGGCGTTTGTTTGTAGCGAATGTGCCTATGGATCGGTTGATCTTGCTGGGATAAATAATTGGCAGTATTCTCCTAATGTTTTAGTCGCTTCAGTTCCTTGTATTGGCAGAATTTCTCCCCTTGATATACTAAAGGCCTTTGTTGAGGGTGTAGACGCCGTTATGCTTGCAAGTTGTCCCGAGGAGCGATGTCAATATCTTCGCGGAAACACAATCGCAGCTCTTGTCGTCGAATTTACAAAGAATATCTTGACCGAAATTGGAGTTGACGGAGATCGAGTAGAATTATTCTCAATGACCTCATCTGAACCGAATAAATTCATTGATGCCGTACAAGAAATGAATAAACGATTAAACTATCTCATTGCAAAACATGAGAATGTTTGAAAATCTAGTTTTTGATTCCGTCTCTATTTTCTTGAGATTTTGAAGTATTTTTATATTTTAAAGAGTTCAAAACTCTATAGAGAACATTATCTAGGTTATCAATTTTATT
>JAECRW010000252.1 GCA_016294985.1 Candidatus Sifarchaeum marinoarchaea
ACAAATTGTCCAAATTTATGGATAGAGTTTAACTGCAGTCTATTGCAGAATACCATCGCCTTTAGGCGATGGATTCCTATTTCTACGAGAACAGCCCGCAGTATCTTAGAAGTCTTATACTCTCTCCATACGCGTGACTTACCGCAGTCCCTGAGCGAGGTGGTTTGCTCGTGGGTTATCCGAGTTCCATGATCATCAATATACCGCGCTCTGAACTTTTCCTTTCTTCAAGAACTTTTCGCTCGCTTTATTCTAGAGCAAAATCCTTTCTTCTTCCTACTCGCTTAATTTGTAGTTCTTCGTAATACGTTTATGTGTAATAGTTTTTAACTGACAAGAAAAGGTATTCGTATAGAAATTCACTAAAGGTCCGAAAGTTATTATAAGTTTGTGCTGAACGAGTTACTGCTACTAAGAGACGGGCCATGGCAAGGGGGGTAGGAAATTTTAGCGTCATTGATTGTATCCACACTTAGGTTTGAGTGTATCCTATTTGAAGTCCATACTAATAATTTAACTTTGAGTTAGGAGAATTTTTTCTACTTTAGTTTAATTATGCTAGATGTGAATATCATAAAAATGGGTTAAACTTCATAAATTTCAATATCGAACTAGATCATGTTTAGTAAAGAAAACGGAGTGCTACGAATTTGCACAGTTTGGTTGCAGTCTATTGCAAAAATCCAGAGAGGGTCTCTCAGATAATTTCAGATATGATAATTCTTTCGGATATTCAGCGCAACCAGAAATTAAATGATCCTACAAAGTTTACGGTTATTGACCATAATTTTGGGATTGGAGCAGTAAACCTTGGACAAAATACTGAAAATCAAATCATTCAACCATTCAAAGATGGAAAGAACGAATTAACAGTCGTTTTTGATGGTGAAATTTACAATAAAGAATTTTTCGAAGAATATCTCGCTGAATATTCTATGGATACAGACTCTGATGTTGAATTGATTACGTATCTTTTTAAAAAACTAAGCGCCTCCTTTGATTTAACTTCTGTTGCCAGAAAAATGCTTTTAATGCTAGAAGGGGTATACGTAATCATAATTCTTTGGCATAATCGACTCATCATTATCAGAGATCCTATCGGAGTAAAACCACTGTATTTTGTAAAAACTCCTACATGTGTTCTTTTCTCCTCACAAAGAAAACCAATACTTTTTCAGACATCTGAAAACATCTTTTATGAAGATATCCAAAGTATCCACCAAGATAAAATCTATGTCGTTTCAGAATCGGGTGATGTTGCAGATTTTGCAGGCGAAAGCTTGCAGAAACGCCAGGTGTTAGAGATTCCTCTCAATAAAATGATCGAGTCGCTTGATGGACATTTTCGATTTGCAATTGAGCGAAGACTACCAGATTATGATAAGAAATTTGGGGTACTATTTTCCGGTGGGCTCGATAGTTCTATTTTAGTAAGATACATTTCTGAGTACGATGTGGATTTTGACCTTTATACGTCTGGTTTTCAAAATTCTCCTGATCTGGAGCATGCTATGGAAGCTTTTAGTACATTTGATGCCACTCTTAAAATAAACGAGTTAGCTCTTGAAGCTGTCGAGGCCGAAATCCCACGGATACTCTTTTACATCGAACAGCCAGAAATAATGCAGATAAACCTCGCAATTCCTGTCCATTTTTCAACCTTACTTGCTAAAAAGGATGGCATTCAGCTGCTTTTTTCAGGACAGGGACTAGATGAACTTTTTGGCGGTTATTCTCGGCATGTGGATACTGCTAAATCGGAAGG
>JAECRW010000078.1 GCA_016294985.1 Candidatus Sifarchaeum marinoarchaea
CCATCAATATATGGTAAGATAAATGAAGATATGGTAAGGTATCGTGACCAGGTTTGTGTATCTCTTAAAAAATTTTGTCTAAGTATAGTTGACTATCTTTACTTTTGACAAATTTCATACAAAATGAAATGTTTTGAAGAAACTCTGTGGAGTTTAAAGGGGTGATTTGTTGAGTAAGGCAAACAACCTTGATTTCGAAACTAAGCATCTGCCCAGAAAATACGATGTGATAGCACCTGATGGGTCTGAAATTCGTCTTTTGCTGACAATGAAGGGCGGAAGTATGGTGCACTGCACACTCCCACCACACAAAATATCACTAGCCGTTCGCCACAAAACCGTTGAAGAAGTCTGGTATTTCATCGAAGGCCGAGGAGAAGTTTGGCGTAAACAGGGCGACCAAGAGGAAGTTATTGAAGTCAAGAATGGTGTCTGTATTACAATCCCATCCGGAACTCACTTTCAGTTCCGCACTACAGGGAATGCGCCATTACGATTTGTAATAACAACTATGCCGCCGTGGCCAGGGGAACATGAAGCCGTTAGAGTTCAAAATTATTGGAAGTGAGTTATTTCCACCCATTGACGTTCAAGTTATTCTTTCGGCGATATCCGATCGGTTTACTTCCGGTGTTTATTATTCAGCTGCGAAAAGCGTACAAAGTTGGTGACATTTGGGCACTAAGTACGAATGCCACCACATATGACTAATTCACATTTTCCTAATTCTGAAACAGAAATTCCGGTCATTGGAACTCTACGAAGATCAAGTCTTAATTTTCCAATGTCAGGATGCTGTTGAAATACCAATCCTAGGTCTATTGGGTCTTCCCATTTATTATAGCTAAGATCAAGTCTTACCAGTGGCTTGCCCGCCAGTAAGTTTATGTTAATCGATGATAAGCAGTTATGACTTATGTCGACTATTTGTAGATCATCTGAAGTCAGCAGGGAAGTGTCTAAAGTTTCGATGCAGATACCTTGTGCGACGAAAATTTTAAGATTTATACAATATTTTAGCCAACTTAGGTCTATCCCTCTCATGTCACCTGTTTTGGTGAAATTTATCTCTTCGAGAGCTGAGAGTAACTCTGGATTCTGAATTTTTATATCTTTAACTTCGATCTTTTCGTCTTTTATGCTTTCTAAATCAATTTTTTTGGCGATCTCTACTTCTCTTTCCATGCCGTTTACGGTTATTAAGATTTTATTTTCCATGGCAAATTTCCCTCTATCTTCTAAAGCCTCATTCATTTGCTAGTCAATTTTGGCAATGCTCAATCTAAATAATTAGATGCAATTAATTCACTAATATTATATAATAGTATAATATTACATACACTATTTTTCGAGATGAAATAATTAAATATTTCATACGTGTTCAAAATCTATTATTATGTTCCGTCTCTGCGTAATTTCTCCAAGTATAAAATATGAAGGAGGCAAAAAACCAATGGAAAATAATAAAAGCCGGTTAGAAGGCGGTTGGACACTTGCAAACCATATATTGGTCAGTTTTCACATCGCTTTTATCCTCAGTCTACTTAACTTACCTGCAGATATTGCAGGGACATGGTCAGTGCTTGCGTTTGTCTTCGCATCTTACGAAACAGTAATATCGGCCTTTTTTTGGTTTTCGGTAGCCATAATAGCGATCGGTATACATGAAAGAGGCCATTTTATAGCCGCCGTAAAACAGCAAGTACTCAATCCTAAATATCTACCTAAGGCAGAAAAGAAACTAAATGCATCTTTCTTCATGCGCCTTATATACAATATCAGCATGGTGTTGAAGATCCCCTTTGGAAAATTCGGCGGTATAAAGCGGGAGGGGTTAACATACTATTCAGCAAATCCCTTTAATTTGGCAGTAGCAGCTTCTGGACCACGTGCGAGTCGCAATACCGCCCGAATAGCTCTTCCTTTTTCAGTAATCTTCTTAATACTGGGTCTATTGATATTCTCAAATATTTTCGCAACCCCTATTATAGCAACTTTAGCCATCTACTTAGGGCGTTGGTTTTTTGGAATCGGCGCAGTGACTTTTTTGGATTATAGGGTTGCAGACCCTGGCAAATTCAAAGAATTCGAAGCAAGAGAAAAACGAGCTAAGGAATTAGCAGAAAAAATAACCGTGTCATCTCCCTGGGCAACCATGGCCGGCGAGATCAAAATGAAAATGGTCAAAAATCGACTTCAGGAGATCAAGTACAATGATATCGTCCTGAGAGCGCCTTGGCAGTTTCGTAACTGTGGTATGGGAGGACGTCACACTGAGAAACAATATCCAGAATCGAATATTTCTTTTCAAGAGATGATGTTCGTTCCTCTCTGTGCTAAATCATACGAAGAAGCCCAGGAAACAACTGTTGCACTTCAAACACGCCTCCAACAGCTCATCGGTTCGACAGAGGGCTGTCGAGTGATGGGTATAGGACTTGAGGGCGGTTTTGCCCCATACATCTCTAAAAAACCTGGCGACAAGATCACTTCGTTGACTCTCTGGAGAATGGCCTTAACAACCATCGAACAATGTGGCTACCAACCCGGCGTAGATGTAGCTATTGCACTGGATCCTGCTGCAAGCGAATTGTCCATAGCCTATCGGGAAGACTATAATCAACCTGACGCTATTGGGATGTATCTATTCTGGAGAGATGCCGAACGTGTAGTAATGACTAACGATGAACTCCTTGAGGTCTATATCAAAGCTATAGAAGAAGGAATCCCCATCATAAGCATTGAAGATCCCTTCGACGAGCACGACAATGAGGCTTGGAGAAAGATGATGCACCGTCTTAACGATATTATCTTCATCATAGGGGATGACTACACCACCACGAATGACGCAAGTATCGAGGTAGCTGCGGACAGAAACGAGATTAACACAGCGCTGATTAAAATCAACCAAATCGGCACCCCTACCGAGTGTATCCTTGCAATACTAGTTGCTCTGGGAAAAGGATTATACATAGTACCATCTCATCGTTCAATGTCACCGAATGATGATGTTGAAGCCCATATAGCACTCGCTAGTTCTGCACTCGGCCTTAAGGCTGGCGGCGGAGCAAATACAGAGCGACTAGTCAAATATAACGCTATCAACAAATTCTTCAAGAAGTATGCCAAACTAGACAATGCCTCAATAGACCAGGATTCTATGAGTATGGATACTGTGGCCAGAGAATTCTTTTCAAAGCTAATTATTACAAACATAGATCCTTATGAAGAGCCAACGAATGCAGGTATGCCCACAGTGGGTGTTACGAGCGCTATGTCTATACCTGGTGATAGTCGAAAATACACAACAACAGGCGCAACGTCACTCGGAACTAGTGCAGGAACAGGTGAGGCAATTCATCTTGTTGACGAAATCATCCATCCCTCAAGCATCACCGAAAGATATCCCGAACTCTTCAAATCCACTGAAGCCGGTAATTATGAATTTAAAGAGACAATCCCTCTTCAAGAAATCGAAAGTAAGCAAGATTCGAATCTCCTTAAGGCTTACGAAAGATCGAAGCGTTTCGAAGGAAAAGGCTGTCTTAACGCAGTTGAAAACGTAGAAACGATCATAGTACCTGCATTTATCGGGAAAAAAGTCCTCGATCTTTCTATATTAGACATTGATCGTACTTTGCTTCGTTTGGAACTAGAAACAGCAATAAAACGTGGTGTAATCAGCGAAAATGCACCGGAAGAACAAAAAATCGCTGTCATGCAAAGAAAGGGCCAGTTAGGTATGAATGCGATACTTTCTGTATCTCTGTCTCTTGCGAGATTGCTAGCTGTTGCTCAAGGAAACGAGCTGTGGCGGCTTCTTCGTGAGATGCTTGTAACGACGATGGCGAAAACAATTTCAGCTAACGGTGGTCTGGATTTATTACCCAACTATGTCGCTCAAAAAATCAAAGTCGGCGATGATCAGGAGCTTTGGGAAGTTATTGCTGAACATTTGACATTTGAGGAACTTGTTCAAGGCTTACAGGCCGTCAATCGTGAAAAACCAGATGTTACGCTTTACAGCCTCTTGAGAAAACAACTCCCTGTTTATGAAGTCTAGAACATTTTCACTTACCGAAATAAATGAATGCCAGAATTAGTTAGCAGAAAAATAAAAGGAGTTATTTGTTGAACGACTCGTAAAGTACCCTAAGAACTCTATACGCTTTAAAAAAATACTCGAAGATTGTATTGAGTTGATGATGTTCAGCCATCCAGAACACTGTTTGCCACGCTAAAATTACTTCGTGAAGTGAAAGTTCAGGAAATTTCGACCGATACTTTGCGACGTTTTCGAAGAGCAGGTAGAGTTTAAGGATAGGAAATTTGACGGAAAAAGACCTTCGCTCAGATGTTGTACATTGTGCGGGCGATGTGAGTTGTTTTTTTACGCGTTCTACTGCAGAATAGAATCGTGATAGGGCTACAAAAAATTCATGATGGTCTAAACCTAAATCATGGTTTCCTAGCATTTGAGAGTCTATCATCATACATACTTACCATTAATTGTTTTTATTCGTTGGAAATTTAATCTCTTAAAATTTGTGTTTTCATTTTGGTATTCTGAAATGTCAAAATACCTATCTGATATCTTTTGTTCTTAAGATACGAATTCGATCGATACAATATATATATTTTCTTCCTTTTTTACATAGAGCTATATAGATCTACTAAGAAAGACTGAACACTTAGATAACCAAAACTATAGATATTTTTTGTAGGCAGTTCTATAATTTTGACCTGCGTATTCTGCGTTATTTTGGAGTTCATCTTCGATACGAAGCAATTGATTGTACTTAGAAGTCCGATCAGTTCTGCCTGGTGCACCTGTTTTAATTTGACCGCATGAGAGCGCAACAGAGAGATCAGCGATGAAAGAATCTTCTGTTTCTCCGGAACGATGGCTTACGACAACGCCCCAGTTATTCTTGAATGATAGTTTAGCAGCAGCAATAGCCTCAGAAAGTGTACCGATTTGATTTACTTTTAAGAGGAGGCTATTTCCCGCAGCCATGTCTATAGCATTTGTAAGACGCGTTAAGTTTGTAACAGTGAGATCATCGGTAACAACTTGAAGTGAAGGGTGTACTTTAGTAAGTGCACTAAAACTAGTGTAGTCATTTTCCTCGAAGGGATCTTCAAGGCTAGCTATAGGATATGCTTGCATAAGTTCTGAATAATAATCGAGTAACTCCATAGTCGTAAGTTCTTTCTCATCGATATGATATACATTATCTCTAAAGAATTCGCTTGCCGCTGCATCCATAGCTAACAGAAAATCAGATTTAACGCTATAGCCCGCGTCTTCAATGGCAATAACGATAGAATCTAGTGCTTCTGTGGTAAAAGTCATGGGTGGTGCCATACCACCTTCATCTCCCACGTTTCGGGCTATTGGGCCGTATTTTTTTGTGAGTACGGCTTTAAGTCTTTGATATACTTCGCTTACGGCTTGAATTGCTCTTCTGAATGTTTTGAAGTTGATGGGCATGATCATGAATTCTTGAATTGCCAATTTGTTACCAGCATGCTCTCCCCCATTGATAACATTAGAGTGTGGTGTAGGTAGTAAGAATTTATCCTTCATTTTGGGGTCTGAAGCTTGTATGAGTTCTCTGAGGTAGATATAGAGTGGTTTAGAGGAATTTCGTGCTGCAACACGGCTTACTGCTATAGAAATAGCGAGTATGGCATTTGCACCCAAATTTCCTTTATTTTCAGACCCATCCAACTCTATCATTTTTTGATCGATAATATCTTGCTCTCTTACATCCATACCTTTAAGTTCAGGTGCTATAATTTCTTTGATGTTATTTACAGCCTTAGACACCCCTTTTCCACCGAAAGCTTGCTCGTGATCACGTAATTCAATTGCCTCGAATTGACCAGTGGAGGCTCCCGAGGGAACTGCGCCTCTTCCGTATAATCCATTTTGAGTAATCACGTCAACTTCAACGGTAGGGTTTCCTCTTGAGTCAAGAATCCATCTCGCTTTGATTTTATCAATTGAAAAAACATCCAACGTGTTCACCTACACATAAATACCGTCTAAAGAGGAACGAATGAAATTGAGTTAGGCACGGAAGGCTTGAAGGGTTTATATGTTTATTGAAAAAGTCTGAAATAGTTCAGCATTCAGAATACGCTTTCTATTTATCGTGAGTCTGGGATAATTAGCGTCATTTATTCATTTGATAATCTTATTTGCATCATGTTTAGAGTAATTTAGAAAATCTAGGTTCAGTATAAGCACGAAGAGTCAAGAACCATGAATTTAACTCAGAAAAATTGCGTTTTCTTAGATATTTCAGTTGTCCCTTTTCATCTTTTCCTTTTCTTGACAGTATTTCACAATCTTCTGTGCGTCATCAAACCCGATATCAACCCATTCCCACTCATCATCTCGTATCGGATTACCACGAAGAAATAGGCTATGTAAATTAGATAGGTTCTCTAAACTTTTAATTTCTCTTATTTGATTGCCATGGAAATTTATTACATGGAGGTTAGTAAGAAACTCCAACCCTTTAATCTCTGATATTCGATTACTACTAAGCCACAGTATTTTCAGATTATTGAGCACCTCTAGTCCTTTAATCTCTGATATTTGATTATCGCTAAGATTTAGAACTTTGAGATTTGAGAGATTCTTCAATCCACTAATTTCTTCAATTTTATTTGCATAAAGATGTAGTTCTCTTAGGTTAGTGAGTGCTTCTAATCCCTTAATCTTTGTTATCCGATTATTACTGAGGTTTAGTATTCGTATGTTAGTCAGAGTGTCCAATCCTTTTATCTCTGATATCTGATTTTCACTAAGATCTAGAATTTGAAGGTTGGTAAGTTTCTTCAACCCTTTGATCTCTTTTATTTGATTATTGCTAAGATCCAGTCTTTGGAGATTAGTCAGAGTGTCCAATCCTTCAATCTTAGAGATATCAATAAGTCTTATACCTTTAATGGATAGTCGATAGTTTAAAACATGATATTTTTCTCCTTTTACTGTCACTGAGTTCTTCGACATACGCGGCTCAT
>JAECRW010000253.1 GCA_016294985.1 Candidatus Sifarchaeum marinoarchaea
AGTATCGCAATTAATAACGTGGAGTTGATAAAGTATGGAAAAGGGTTATTATTCAACTTATGTTAGTCTAAACGCCTTTTTCCTCTCCACCTTACAAGGAAGTAGTCTCCAGAGGCGATTTCAATGAAAGAGGTTGTGGTGGTCTCGGGAAAAGGCGGAGTTGGAAAAACTTCAGTTGTAGCAGCACTAGCTATTTTATTTCAAGAAAATAATCTAAACCTTGTAGCGTTGGACGCCGACGTCGATGCACCAAATTTGGCGTTGCTCTTGAGTGCAAAGGATGGTAAAAGAGTTGAAGATGAAATTGAAGTATCAGAAAAAGCATTCATCCTCGCCGATGATTGCGTCCATTGTGGGCAATGCGTCGAATCCTGTGATGAACACGCGATAGTACAACCAGATTTAGAAGAACCACCAATAATCATTCGGTATTTGTGCGAAGGTTGTGGAAAATGTGCAGTTATTTGTCCAGAAACGGCAATTGAGATCCGAGCGGTAAAAGGGGGAAAAATTATCAATTCAAAGAATAATGCAAACGGGTTTCCAATAATTACAGGACAGATAGCTATTGGGGAAACAGGATCTGGCAAAATTGTTACAGAGATTAAAAAGCGGGGAAGAGAAGCGGCACAAAAAGTAAATGCAGACGTGCTTTTAGTTGACGGCGCTCCAGGAACAGGCTGTCCAGTGATTGCCGCGATAACAGGGGCTAATTATGTCATAATCGTAACGGAACCAACACCTTCTGCTATGAAAGCTTTCGAAAGGATCACCTATATAGCACAACATTTCCCATTAGAAATTGGCTTAGTGATCAATAAGTCCGATTTATATGAACCATCAAAAGCACAAATACTCGAAATAGCCCGAAACAATAGTGTTGAAATACTTGGAGAGATTCCACTCGATAAAAATGTTCCATATTCCATTGCACAGGCAGAACCAATTGTTACGTACGCACCAGAGAGTCCTGCTGCCTCAGCATTGAAATTAATTGCAGAAAGACTTCTGCAAAGTCTAAGATTTTCTTAGCAGAAAATTCGATATGGAATGTTTCCTCTTCCATAATTTATATGAATTAAGTGAATTTAGATTATTGACTAAAGGTTTTATGTGAGCGAGTCTATATTATATGATGAGGGAATTGTATGGCAAAGTTCATACCAAAGCCATTATGCTGCGATGTGGTAGAAGCGTTTTCTTCAGAAGAGCGCATGAAACTCTTGATGACGACAATCGGGCTTGGTGGAAGTGCAGCTGCAAACGTATTAGAAAGATTCACTGGACTTGATACTTCAACAGTTCGTGAGAACTTAGAAATCTTAGAAAAAACGGGATTTGTTGAAGTTCGAGATATTGGAAAAACGACAGTTGTCAGATTACAAAAAATAATTTCCCCTATTGCTACTTTTAGTCAATTTATCGAAGAAGTGGAACAGACGACAGTTGAAAATGTCATTGAAAAGTCGAAAACTATCTTAGAGGACATAAAAACGAAGGATAATGCTCAGGCATTTATTACTGAATTCAATGATATCAGTTTCCGGCTGCGTGGTATAATCGAGATTTACTTTCCACGTCAATTCTGGGAAGCAAAGGAACAAGTAAAACTTCTTGCAGAGGAATTCTCTATACCTATGAAGAAATAGCATGACACTGCCACGAATCTAAAAAAATAAAAAAAGGAATTAAATAGCAGAGCCGCAGTGCGGACAGAATTCCGTACCAGCTGGAACTTCCGAACCACAAGAAG
>JAECRW010000254.1 GCA_016294985.1 Candidatus Sifarchaeum marinoarchaea
CCCTGTTAAAAGACCTAAAATCTTGCTTCAAAACTCTAAGAAAATCTGGAAAAATATCTTTGCGGATAACATCTATGAAGATTCCCTGTTCCCAAACCGAATAGGGAGTTCTATACGATGTTGTTAGAACTATATGTTTTGATTCGTTTACTTTCATCTTTCCGTTTTCAATGACAACTTCATACATTTTACCATCAAAAACTATGACTGGAAAAAGCATGTTCAATCGATACATATCATACCGTGCTTTCACACATTGTCCAAAGTAGTAAGAAATGTACTTTTTAATTTGATTTTGAGCTTCGAATATCTCTCTCTTCTTACTTTCGAAATCTGTTTTCTTTCCTTTCATGAAGAATTGAGCGAAGGTAACCGCAACTCTTTTCATATCTGAGTAATGCAATTTTGATTTCTTTGAAATAATCTCCTTTATCTGCAACGCATCAACATTTTTTGAGAGGATTTGTATTTGGTCAAGATATTGACCGTCAATATCATCTAGCCATTCGAATTCTAGTGGTCTTGTGAAGAAAACCCATGAGAAATTGTCGTCTTTTTTGCATTCAATAATTAACCCAATTTCCACCCGAATGGGTAACCATGTATCTGGTGAATATTGCCAAGCAGTTATGTCTACGTCTCGCATCTTTTCCTCGTCACTATCGAAGTAGGTATCGGTATTAACGACTAACCACTTGTCGTCGAGCATTGAAGATATTTCTATTTCTAAAGGGTAACCAGTTTCCTTAATCTTCCTTTTCAAATACTCAATTTCTTTCATGGTTTATATTTAAAGGTGAATTCCGATTTATATGTGTGGTTGTGCACGCGCACCATGAATGTTTTTGAAAATTTCACAGTCGTATTCGAAATGTTTCCAAAAATCGCTGATTCGCATAAAAATCGCACGTTTCGCACGGTTTTCACTGTTTAGAGCGCAAAAACGGAATATTTATATCTAATCACAAAGATAGATTTTGAGAAGCGAGTAGAAAATGAACGTTCGTTGTATTGAATGTAAACACCTTAAAGAGAAAGAGAACTCAATTTTATTGCTTACAGAAAAGAACGGAATTGTAGGACTGAAGCGTTTTTATAGCATAAGCGGAAACGTGAAAAGAAGTCCGATTGGAAACGGAAAAATCTTGAAGTGCGAAACAAAAGGAATCCTACGGTTTAATTGGAATATCTACAAAGATAGAAAATGCGCACACTTTAAAGACCTTCATATATCTTGTTCTTGATTTCATCAGTCAATTTTACTTCTTTATCTCTCAACTTAGAAATCAGTTCTTCCATCGCTTTTATACCGTTAATGCAATCGATTTTTGTAGGCAAATAAGCTTGATGCTTAATCTTATTGTCAATCATGGTAACGCGTTTTCTAGATTCACTCAGATACAAGAACGGCTCTACTTTATGTTTCACCAAGATGTCTATTATTGTCGAAGTGTGTATTTTCGTTAAGGTTGTTGGGATTCCAATTTTATCCTTCAAAACCAATTCTAATGCTGTATTGAGGTTGTGAAATGTAGACGGATAATCTTCTTTTCGGAAAGAAAGAGCGGCTTGTTTCATCTTTTCATTTGCACTTTCAAAAACCCTCATTTGCTTAATTTTTGATTCACCAGACTTTTCGATTTCTAAAATCGCCAAAAGATGCTTAATTGCGGAACGGGCTTCACTAATACTTAAAGGTGAATAATCTTTAAGAATTTGTTTATAGATAGCT
>JAECRW010000255.1 GCA_016294985.1 Candidatus Sifarchaeum marinoarchaea
ATTATCTTTGGTCTACCTCCTGGGACGATATTCATTGAAGGTACACCAAGGAGATTTCCTATAATACAGTGAGCTGGCTTATTCCATATATCTTCTTTTGTCCCCATCTGTAACCTAAGTCCTTCATGCAGAACGAGGATCTTGTCAGCTATTCCAAAAGCTTCCATGTAATCGGTAGTAGTATATAAAGTAGCTACCCCTGTTTGTTTTTGCAGACGGCGTAGCTCAGGTCTTAGTCTATGTCGCAGTTTTGCATCGAGATGAGCGATAGGCTCATCGAGTAGAAGTAATTTCGGACTACGAACAAGAGCTCTTGCCAGCGATACCCGCTGCATTTGCCCTCCACTCAACTCCCGAGGATACCTTTTTAAAAGATCGCTTATTTCAAGCATCTCTGTTATTCTCTTGACTCTTTCAGTAATTTTCTCTTTGCTTAAACCAGCTCTCTTCGCCCGAGAAGAATAAAAGGAAAAGGTTATATTTTCCCATACTGTGAGATGGGGATAAAGAGCGTAAGTTTCAAAAACCATGGCTATATCACGCAATTCGGTGGGTTTATCTATAATATCCTCATCATCGAGGATTATTTCTCCTTGAGTGAAAGGTTCCAATCCGGCGAGAGTCATCAGAAGGGTAGTTTTGCCTGCTCCAGGCTGACCCAAAATGACCACCAATTCATTATGTTCTACCTCCAGCGTAAAACCATCCAGAGCTTTAACTTTACCATATTCTTTAGTGAGATTTCTTATTTCTAAGTAAGCCATCCAAATACCCCATTAAATTTTAATTATCCTTTGACTGCCCCAAAACTCAATCCGGCCACCACGTAGCGCTGCACAAAAAGGGAAAGGACAATGCTTGGCAGCATGCCTAATACTGCTGCGGCTGCCATTTGTCCCCAAAGAACTCTTTCATAAGAGATAAAACCCAATAGGGCGGGCGTCATAGGTCTTGCATTGGGTCCGGTGACCACATATCCTAAGAGAAATTCGTTCCAGGAGTATATAAAAGCTATTACTGCCGATGCAGCTAAAGCTGGCTTAAGTAAAGGTAAAGTGACTCTGGTAAACACCCCCAACCAGGAATAACCATCTACTCGGGCAGCACGCTCAATATCTATCGGTATCGCTGCAATATAACTTCGCATCATCCACACCACAAAAGGTAACAGAAGAAGTTGATGGACTGCCATCACCCCAAAATGTGTATCAAACAACCCAGCCCTCTGGTAAAGTTGATATATTCCAAATATTACAATTAACCCGGGAGCAAATCTAAAGCTAAGCAGAGTGAAAGCAAAATTTTCCTTGCCGAAAAACTTATATCTGGCTAAAGAATAAGCGGCTGGTAACCCCAACAAGAAAGCAATAAGGGTGGCTCCGCAGGCAATCAGGAAACTATTCATAAAGTAGCGAGGGATATCGGTATGGACTGTAATATAGGCGGTTCCTGTCCATTCTTTGCCCAGGAGAACATTGAGCCAGTTGTCAAGGATCGGCTTAAAGATGATTTTGGGAGGGTAGGCATATACATCCGGAGGAGACTTGAGAGAAGTTAGAATCATCCATCCTATGGGAAAGCAAGTCCAGATCATTACAATAACAATGGCTATTGTGTAAAGTATCTTTTTGTTTCGTGACATTTTATCCCTCGCCTAATGTTATGAGGCTAGACCAGCCTTGCTTCTAAGGCTTTCCTCCAGGCTCTTATTATGAAGAAGCTACC
>JAECRW010000079.1 GCA_016294985.1 Candidatus Sifarchaeum marinoarchaea
TTCATAAGGTACTGCTCGCCATGCCCTTGTAAAATTTGAACAACAGTGCCTAATCCGTGTTCAAGCACACCACCAACGACCTTAAGAATTACGTCGGTTTCTGGCGGGCAACCCAAGATATGAAGATCCATTGGCACGATCTCGTCATTCGGTACAACGAACGGTTCGAAATCAGGTACATCGTGTGTAGGAATTGTACCCTCAACAACTGATTCGGTGGTAAGGAATTTTCGTTTTTTACAGTCTTCGATGTTATAGCTATTTGCCATTCCATAAACTCCGCCAAAAGAAGAGCATGTTCCGAATGAAACTACTGCCTTTGATTTTTTCCGCAGTACTTTCAAAAGGTGTACGTCTTCCTCTGTGCGAGAGCAACCTTCAACAAAACCGATATCAATTTCCCCATCAGGAATAGCTTCAAGATCTTTGTATTTAAAGTCGACTACAGCCGCCCAGTGCACGACCTCAAGATGTGGGACAACATCGAGTAATTTTTCATGCATATCTACAAGCGACTGATGACAACCCCAGCATGAAGCTAATTGTAAGAAAGCAACTTTTAGAGGCATGTGATCACATCCTTTTCATTGAATAACATATGTTACTTATTTAAATATCCATCAAATTTCATTATGTTTGTTTAAATGTCATTATTGTTCATTATATTTATTTTTTAATCCTCTATTTTTAACTGGAGTCGTTAAAGGGCCCTAACTCCTTCAATACTTTAACAAAATCTTTGACGACTCTTGTAAATTTCTCACCCTCAGATGCAGACACCCACTCTAAACGAAGGCGTTCAGGGTTAATGTTCATCGAACGTAGATATTCTTTGAGTATGATTATTCTTCTTTGAGTCCTGTAGTTCCCCTCTACATAATGGCAGTCACCGAGATGGCATCCGCCGATAAAAACGCCATCTGCACCTCGACGAAATGCTTCAAGAATAAATTGAGGGTCAACGCGTCCAGAGCACATTACCCTTATGATTCTGATGTTAGTGGGATACTGCATCCTGCCAAGTCCGGCCATGTCAGCGCCACCGTAACAGCACCAGTTGCACAAAAAGCCAATGATCTTAGGCTCGAATTCTTTTGCATCTGCAAATTTTTCTACCGTAATTGCATCTGTCATAATCTTAACCCTCCAATGCTGCAATTACCATGTCCATTATTTGATTACTAGTGTAGTGCCTGTGTGTAATCGCGTTTGATGGGCATGCTGCACCGCACGTACCGCAACCGGTGCACAGAGCATCAACGACTTCAGCGCTGCTGTGCCCCTCAACATCAACTATTTTAATAGCAGCATAAGGACATATGTACCAACAGATTCCACAACCTGAGCAGATATCTTCATCAACCCAAGCGGTAATTGGTTCAATTGGGACTTCTCCTGGAGCTAGGAGATCGATTGCCTTAGCTGCTGCATTAGCAGCGTGAGTTACAGTATCGGTGATATCTCTTGGTGCCATACAAGTGCCGGCAAGCATTATTCCTTTAGTATGTGTTTCAGCAGGTTGCAATTTGACATGAGCCTCTAGGAAATAACCATCTGCACCACGAGAAATTCTTAAGATTCTCTGAAGTTCATCGATTCCTTTTGGCGGAGTCAATGCTAAGGTAAGTATAACAATATCTACGGTGATTTTCATATGGCGAGCAATATTGGAATTGTAGACGTTAAAGACAAGAGATCCATCTGGATTCTGTAAGACCTCAGAAGGTTGACCTCTGATAAACTTGACGCCCATATTTCGGACTTTGCGGTAAAATTCTTCGTAACCTTTGCCGAATGATCTTAGGTCAATGTAACAGATGTAAACATCAGTGTCGGATCCTAATTTCTCTTTTAACAAATATGCTTGTTTCATCGCAGCCATGCAACCGTATCTGCAACAATACAATTCGTTTTCTTCGTCTCTTGCACCTACACATTGAATAATGGCTACTGACTTTGGTTCTTTGTTATCTGAGGGTCTAAGAATGTGTCCCTCTGTTGGTCCACCTGCATTGACTATACGTTCAAAGTCCATGTTCGTAATCACATTAGGATATCTGCCATATCCTAGTTCTGGGATTTTTGTAGCGTCGAACGTATCACAACCTGAAGCAACGACAATCGAACCGACTGTCAGGTCAAGTATTTCTGGTTCTTGATCGTAATCTACGGCATTTTTAGGACAAAGTTGCTTGCAAGTGGTGCACATCTTGTTTTTGAAGTAAAGACAGTGCTCTGGATCAATTGTAAATTTTAGCGGCACTGCTTGCGGAAATGGGACATAAATAGCCGCTCTCTTTCCACGATTCATGTCGAATTCATTTGGTACTCTTACTGGACATACAAATGAACACTCACCGCATCCAGTGCATGCTTCTTCGATTACGTATCTTGGTTTTCTTTCAACCGTAACTTTAAAGTTACCTACATATCCATCAACGTTTTTAACTTCTGAATAGGTGAGAAGTGTGATATCAGGATGTCTAGATACATTCACCATTTTAGGTGTTAGAATACATGCAGAACAATCGAGAGTTGGGAATGTTTTATCCAATTGCGCCATTTTTCCCCCAATACTGGTCTCTCTTTCAACTAGATAAACCTTTAAACCGGCATCTGCCATGTCTAGAGCTGTTTCAATACCAGCGATTCCACCACCAATAACAAGGGCGGATTTGTCAACAGGTATTGTTGTCCTTTCCAATGGTACAAGGTCGCGAGATCTTGAAATAGCCATACGTACAAGATCTTTTGCTTTTTCTGTCGCATTCTCTTTCTCTTTCATATGACACCAACTACACTGTTCCCTGATATTCGCAACCTCCAAAACATAAGGATTTAACCCAGCATCGCTTATTGTCTTTCTGAAGGTTTGTTCGTGCATTTTAGGCGTGCATGCCGCGACAACAACTCGATTTATTCCAAGTTCCTTAATATCATCCCGGATCATATTTTGTCCGGGTTCTGAACACGTATAAAGATAATCTTTAGCGGTCACCACATTCGGCAATGTTGCAGCATATTCGGCAACAGATTCACTATCGACCGTTCCCGCTATGTTCTTTCCACAATGGCAAATATATATCCCAATTCTAGGTTCATCCTTATCGCTCTTTTGGGGTTCTTCTTTATTCAAGTTCGTCACTCCAATTTTATCTTTATTTTGTAATAATATAACTAATCAGGCATGAGATTCTTTGTATTTTTTGCCGGTTTCTTGTTTTTTACTTGTTAATCGGCGCAGTAAGTTTTCTCCTTTTTCTGTTAGAGACTCTTTTTTAATCATTTTCGCCCTAACAGCGCCTTCAAAAATATCTTTGCCTTTTTGGGTACGGACAAAGACTGTTGACCAGCCACCAGGTGTGCCTATGCTTCCAACACTTATATCGGCATACCAGCTGGTAAGATCTTCGCATGAATGACAGCCGCTTTTGACAGCAGCAGTAGTCTCCTCTAGGGGAATAGTTTTGGCTTCCTCATCACCCATTGGGAAAATGTGCAAAGCGCCTTTCTTAATATCCATTTTCCGTATCTGGTCGACTTTCAGACCTGTCTTTTCCTGGATGAGTTGGTGCAATTTTGCCGCATCAAAGTTTTCCATACAGAATAGCCCAATATTTAATGTAATAAGATTTGCTGGGCGGATCTCCGCGCCTTCCAAGGCGTTGTGCATTTTTCTCACACCAAGTGCTTGACAGGGCGTTCCAACAAACGCTAAGCGAAGCCAATCTTCGCCTACAGGGCGTTGTGCCAATAACTCCTCTACAGTCTCCCTATACTGAGCAAGGGAAGCAATATTGGGACTGAGTGAGTAACGGGTACCGGCGGATTTAAGCAAGTCCTCATACGAGGTGATAATTTTTGGCTCAGGAACCCAGGGGTCATCTTCACTTGTTACTGAGACAATGGCTCCATCGATGAGGCCCTGTTGAAATGCATATGCTATGATGGTAGAGACAATACCCCCATCCTGAGCGACTTCTACGATCTCTGGCACTTCAGTTTTTGCTTTATAGAGATTTAGATAAGTGCCAAAGACATTTTCTGTGCTAAACAATTCCTCCATACGCGGCGCAAGTGATTCTGTGACAGGACACACAAAATAACACAGCTTACACTCGATACACTTGCCTACAGGTGGTTCCCCCTCAGGTACCTCCCCAGGAGTCTCTTGAAGCGTTGGAATTTCATCAATAAATTTGACAACTTGAGTTGGGCAGACTGAAACACAACTACCACAACCAGTACATGTGCCTTTATCAATCACGTCGGCCTTTAAATCTGTAAAAGGGCCAACCTTAAGCTCAACTTCCACAGTCATTTCAGCTCACTCTCTTATCATCGACTTAATATCTAATTTTTCATGTTTCGTCAAAATAATTATCGCTTATCGACAAAGCGTAGCATTTAAATCTTTTTCGCAGAAAGATTAGATGGATGATTTGTATTCAAATTATGTTATATAGTTCTTCGAGTGGAGTTCTATTGTTTAATGTTTAAATATATTGGCATATTATTTAAAATGATAGTTCATTACCTATATTGTAGCGTGATTGGCAAGAAAAGGTGATCAGCCCGTGAAATTATCAAAAGAACTATTTTTGGGTTTAATTCCGCAACATATACTAGATCGCGGTCTAATTGTTTTAGATGAAACTCTAATAAAACCAATAAAAAGACTTTTTGAACAAAGGAAACTTCCAAAAGAGGGATGGTCTGACGATACAATTAGATTACTTCTTAAGGTTTTGTCAGCTATTGACACGGATAAAGATCCGAAAGCTGCACGTATCGGGGAGCGAGAAGCGCGAATTACATCACCTTTGGTTTCGGAATTAGCTGCTGGATTTAATCATGGGGTAGGTAGAAGCGGTGTACTTATAGATGCTCAGCCAAAGGCAGCAGGCGCATCTTTAATGTATCAGATCGCTAACCGACTTGCAGAGGATGTATTAAAAAAATTTGGGATAGAAAATATCAAAGGCGCATATGTCATCCCGCTAGCTACGGGTATGAGCATTGCTCTTGTATTAAAAGTAGCACGGGATCTTACAGGAGGACGAGACGTAGTATATCCACGAATAGACCATAAATCACCTTTAAACGCTATTTCACTTGTTGACCTGAAACCAAAGATTATACCCTGTAAATTAGATGGTGATGCTCTTGTTTCTGATCCAAGTAATGTAGAATCGGCAATAAATGGGCAAACTGCAGCGATTTTAACAACAACTACCTTTTTCCCACCTAGGCAGACAGATGATGTAATTGCAATTTCAAAAATTGCCAAGGAAAAAGAAATTCCACATATAATTAATAATGCATATGGCGTCCAGTCACCTAAAATAATGAATATGATTAGAAGCGCGATTTTTAAAGGGCGTGTAGATGCGATAATTCAATCAACAGATAAGAACTTTCTGTGCCCTGTTGGAGGATCAGTTATAGCTGGTACCGATGAAGAATTCCTTAGAAGAGTGGCCCATTCATATGCCGGACGCGCAACTGCTGCACCAGTCGTCCAATTTTTAGCAGCAATTCTCTCGTTAGGAGAAAATCGATATAGAGAATTAATACAGCAACAGCAAGAATATTATAATTTGTTGAAAGATCAACTAGGAGAGATTGCAGAAAAACATGGAGAACGCCTACTTAAGGTAGATAGTTCTATTGCAATAGCGATGACCATTACAAAACCGAGAATTGCGCATGAAATAGGGGCTAAATTGTATACTTCACGAGTTACAGGACCACGTGGCTTACCTAAACAAGATTCCACCTTTGGCACTTGCTATGACGAATATCCTACTCAATATCTTACGATAAATGCAGCAATTGGAGTAGAAGAAACAGACATTCGTACAACTGTAAAACGTTTAGACGAACTTCTTAAAAAAACTCCACTATCATAAGCAGTTATAAAAGAACATAATTGTGAACGAAATATTAAACGACCTTTTTGATAGTTGCCTTCACCCATTTAACGAGCTCAGGGCTCCCTCCCTTCATTAGCGATTCTTTTTCTGCTAGCAAATTAGTAGGGGAGACTTTAATAAGCCATCCTGATGTGTATGGCTCAGATACGGCAATTTGAGGGTCAAATTCCACTTCTTGATTCACATCCGCAATTTTACCCGAAATCGGGCTGTATAGTGTAAGACTTCCCTTCCACGAATCAGATGCACCAATTGGTTTCCCGGCTGTGATTTCATATCCAACTGGAAAGAATACTTCGATGAGTGCAAACTCCTTAACCGCTTTTACAGCGAGTTCATTGAGTCCAATTATCGCCAAGTTATCATTTTCTATACGGACCCATAGAAACTGATCGGAATAATAGAGATCATCAGGAAATACGTAACCTTCTATTTCCATTTTTAATTCACCTTAAATATGATGTGTAAATCTCCTGGCGGTCGCGTTCACCGCCCATCTCCCCACCTTTAGAGGTTTTTAAGAGGAGGGATCATTTGTACTTTTTATTTGCTTTAGAAGTGCAATGCCCTTCTCCATATTAGAGCGGAAATTTGTCACATCCGTGCCAGCAGCAAAAACTATTGGCAAGTTGATCACTTTCTTGGGCATCAGTTGCCCAAAATCCCATTGTAGTCCGAGCGAGCAGTCAGCAGGACCTCTAGAAGCGATATTATTCAAGTCGAGATGATGTGATTTTATACGGAGTGCATAAGGGCTGTTACACTCATACCGTGATAATTTAACTGTGCTACAGAAGCCTGCATGAACACCGTTCTTATGGTATTGATAGATTATATCTTCTTCATATCGAGCAAAATTATCTTTATAGCTCTCCTTACCCTCGATATCAAGATCTATGAGCCAATAAAGAGACAAATCAGTCAGAGACAAGTCTGTGGAGGTGTTTTTTAACCTATAAT
>JAECRW010000080.1 GCA_016294985.1 Candidatus Sifarchaeum marinoarchaea
TCTTACTAGTTATCAATTTTATTACTAAACATCACTATTGTATCAATTCTACTGGTATTCGTGACCATATTGTTTTCTAAAAATAGGTTTTACTTGGTCTTCCATTCTACATATTTTTGTCTCTAAAATTTTATAATGTATAAACAATATATTGTCAGTTATTTCCTAAAACATTTCTACAAGATCCTTTTATACTATATTTCTCTTATAGTATTTCTTAAAGAAAACCATGTAAAAAGTAGTGTATTCTCTGGGTGAACAGATTGAAATTATTTGAACTCGCAAAGCACGCCATTGAGATTCTAAAGTCTGCAGGAGAGGAAGGTATCATTAATCTCGAATTAGCCAAAGAGTTAGAGATGCCTAGGCGTCGAATTTATGACATTATCGCAATCTTAAAAGCCGCAGAACTGGTTAAAACAACACGTGAGAAACATGGCACCAAGGTTAGTTGGATTGGTCATTCACTTTTGCCTCAAATTGCCCAATTATCTAAGAATTCTTATAGTTCTGAAGAACCTGATGAATTGATCAGCGCTCAAAGCCATTTCAATCAAACGTCACCATTTCAAAACAAGAATATGCCCCTTTCTAAGTCCTTTAGCGATCCTTTCGATAGAATTTTAATCGATTCTCCTTTCCTTAAAATACGTACAACCTCTAAAATCACGCGAATTAAACCCATAGGGATTATGGAGTTACTCGTTGAATGCGACAGTCCAGGGTTTATCATAGAAGCCCAGCAAGATGATATTCGTAAAGTAAAAGAAGTAGAGCGTGCGCTTGTAGACGTTCGATAATACTAGTCTCATTTTGTTTTAATTTGATTTTGAGAGCGACATGTAGTTTCGCTTTTAAATTTGTGAATATAGAACTTATCAAAAAAAATAATTCTTGTATACACCTTTACTCCTTTTTCTTGATCGTAATGTTCGTCCTGCCCGTTCTTACACTTTGAAAATGATCTAATCCTTCTAGTATCTTACCTACAACATTTACTGGACTGTATGGCTCAATTTTCTCGTAATACACGCAAATACCTTTCCCTAAGGGCCAATACGCGATATCGCCTTTATCAATTTCTTTGGTTGCCTTTTCAGGCCCAATTGAACCAGGTATTCGTATTGAAACCTGTGCATTTTTGTATACAGAAGCTATTTCTGTATGAGGAAGGATTTCTAAGATTGTAGCATAGGTACGAGGTGCTTTAATTCGATATAGTTCTCCAATCGCATCACCGCTATTTTCAACAGAAAAGATTATTTGCACCCTTGAAATCTCGCTCATATACTTCACGCCTCCCGCTTCTGGAAGCCCCTACCCTTTAGGGTGGGGTAGTTGACGCTCTATCAATATGATATGTTTTATCATATCAATATGATATGTTATAACGATTTTAAAACACTATTGTGTGTTTTGCAATACTATTACAGATCTATAGATTGTTTTTTTGTGAAATTCTAAAGAAATAAACCTAAATCTCTCGAAATAATAAAAACCACAAAAAGAGCTAATGATCTGTAGACGGGAGTCGACTGGTAGAACTATTCAACAAATAATTCACGAACTCTGTCTGTTAGACCCGTTGTATGAGCTTCCCTCTCAATTTTTCTAATGGCGCGAATAACTTCTATTTCATCACCAGGTTCCTTCCCAACAATCCATATCCTTCCATTTTGACCAACTACGATTTTAGCATTTGTTTGCTCTTTGATCATGTTGATCATAGATCCTTTCCGTCCAATAAGACGAGGTATTTTTGGTGGAGGTATTTCAATAATTGTGCCACCTCTCAATTTTCCAAGGTCTCGGCCTTTTACTGTTAGCGCAGGGTCTTGAAGCCGATCAAATGCTATGATTTTTGCTACTAAAATGTCGCCTATATCAAAGATTTCCCTGAGATCGGATTTCGTTGCATTAAATGGTCGGCGTACGACGTTAGAAATATGCAGAATGCCTGTGTAAGGTGAACAAATATCCACATGCCAAGAGGTTAGAGAGATATTATACACCTTGCCAATCACAACGTCATCTATGTAAGGTAAGTATGATCCTGCTAAAGCAGTAACATAAATCGTCTTTCCTTTAAGTGCTGCCAATCCAATCAAGGATGCAAAGATTTTACCATTTTCTCTATATGTTCCCTCCGCAGCTTTAAAATCACCCTCTGCGAGTAGTTCTCCTGGAACAACTAATTGTCTATTTTCAAATAAAACTGACATAATTTTTTTCCCTTCTCTTATTCTTATTCAATTTATTATTTTGTGTCCTCAAGTATTTTTATTTGTGCTCGTCCCTTAGTTAAGTGATTGATTTCATCCTTGAGTGCGCTTTGAAGCCCCGCTGGAATATCTATTATCACAACCCAGCTTCCATCAGATTGCCATTCATCCTTTTTAATAGTGCCAAATCTAGATACTATACCGTAACCCTTTCCTGTAAACTCGGCGGGTATTTTAACAGCAATTTGAAATTTTTCCATTCGAATAGGGATCTGTGAAGCGATTTCTTTAACGATTCGTTTTGCTTGCTCTTCTACTTCCTGAAATGGATCTATTGATACCTTTGTCTCGTCCATAGCACGTTCGATTCGCGCTGGAGGATGAGGAAGCTTCGTCTGGGGGCTTATACTGTTTCTCACAATATAGTCAATGATTTGTTTCTTTTTCTCTTCTAATCTTTGTTTGCGCTGCTCAGCAGTTAGATGGATTTCACCATCATTTAAGATAACTTTTGCTACTTCGAAAGGATTTATAGTCTCAAATATTTCTTGTAGTTTTTCTTCAGATGCCTTTAAACCTTTATGAACATCTTCAAAAATAATGTCTCCCGCAAGAATTTCTCGGATATCTATATCCTTTCCTGCCCTGTAATCCTGTGCTAATTCAGGATATACCAATATCTCAAATCTTTCTCCATGTGTTGTTAATCGAGCAACAACTTCTTTATCCCATTCTACCCAGCGAGTATCGCCTCGGAGACCCATTTTAAATGCCTACATTTTGCTGAAATAGCCTACATTTTACTAATAAAGTTTGAAATTTCTTCTTCAGTAATCTTTCTAAGACTTTTTTCTTCTTCCGTGATTACAGCGATTTCAACTTTTGTTGCATCAAGTTCAGATTCAATAACCTGCTTTAATGCGTTTAATGCCAATAATATAATACCATCTAAATCTAAACTGGAATTGTATCCCTGTTCAAGCACTTCTGTTACTGTTTGTGCCCCAGCTCCAATTACAGCGCCTCTATGTCCCCAATAAGTTCCACTTGGGTCAGTCATAAAAAGATGAGATCCGGTATCGTCACAACCAGCAATTAATAGCTTAACGCCAAATGGCCTTACACCGGCATGTTGTGTGTAAAGTTGTTTTAAATCCCCAATTTTCCGGGTTAAAACTTCTACTGTAATTGGCTCATCATAAGTAAGTTTGTTGATTTGAGAATTTATTCGCGCTTGATTGATAAGAATTCGGGCATCTGCAGTTAACCCGGCAATGGCAGCGCCAATATGGTCATCGATCTTAAAGATTTTCTCAATACTATCTGCTTCTACAAGCTTGCTGAGAATACGCTTTTCAACGGCTAATACTACTCCTACACCGTCAACCTTAATTCCAATTGCAGTAGTTCCTCGTCTTACTGCCTCTATTGCATACTCAACTTGAAATAACCTTCCGTCCGGGGAAAAGATCGTAATTGCACGGTCGTACCCTAATCCTGGTGCGGCAAACATTTTAAAACCTCCATAAGTCTGAGTGAATCTTCAATATATATAAGTGTGGGACAAAAAACTACACAGCGTTTTTTATATCTTTCATGCGAAGCCTATTAAAAGGCTTTTCATACTCTCATTAAGATTTATCAGACGTAGTGACTTAGGTGCGAAGAACGAAAATAGTATAACCCGCTAGTTGTTGCTATATTTTCCTTAAGCAGGTCGTGTTTTTATCTTCTAGAATTTAAATAGTACATTAGAAAAGTTTATGAAGCGGATGGAATTCTACCTTCACTTGAATTACTCATAAATACACCCCTATATTTACAGGAGGTTTTCTAGTGGGTAAAGGACAAAAGAAAAAGCCAATTAGTAAAATGGATAAGAAAAAGTGGGGAAGTAAACCGAAAGATTTCGAAAAAACTAAGCGGAGCATCCACTTTGATGCTGATTTAATGAAGTCTATAAAGGATGATTTGCCAAAAATGAAATATATTAGCCAAACGTTAGTTGCCGAAAAATATGGAATACGTGTAAGTACTGCAAAAGTTATGCTTGAAGAATTAAAAAATGAAAACTTGATTGAAGAAGTTGCCCACACTCCAAGAATTACGGTCTTTAAACCTATGGCTACCAGTTAACAAATCGGCATGTTTACATTTTATTTATTTTCACGATTTTTTGTTGTAGTATCTTTCCTTTGTTGTCTAAATTCTAGAGATCTATTGTAATCGGTTTTATTGAGCTTTTTCCAACTGTGCAATGCTTTTCTAAAACCAAAAAAAACATAAAACACGGATGAACTGTTTAAGATTGGGGACTCAATTGCCTAGGAAAAGGAAAAAGAGAAAGACCACATCCCAAAAAAAGGTGACTGAAGAACAGATCACTATAGAAGTACCAATACTCGAAAAATTGCTTGAAGATGTAGAATTAGAAGATTTACTACGTTTAGTTAAATCATGGGGTTATAAGACACAAGAGAATGAAAATATAAAGAAAAATATTGACCTTTTTAGCGAATTAAATTTGAATTCTTTTTCAAAAAGCCAACTTGCCGATCTTTGGACGTTAAAAACTCTTAAAAGTAAAATATGGAAAAGATTTGCAATAACTGATTCTCTTCCCACCAGACTAGGCAAAACTTCCCTAAATAAAAAATTAAAAACTGCTCTTAAATCTGAAGGCCTAGAAAAAAAATATATTCCTTATGTATTCAAATTAAATACTCATCAGTTTCATATTGTCTTAGAATTCATTGATGAGCCCTTTTTGGTAGAAGTTGAAAATCCTTTTTCTTTTCAATTAATAAAGCCTATAGCACGCCATTCAAGTATTTTGGATAGTAAAGAAAAGATAATTTATATCGAAACTGGTGATGGAAAAAAAGCAAATTTCGAACTTTTTAAAAATATTTTACAAAACGCGCTAAAAACATCGCTAGAACGCATTAAGATTAGACCTTATGAATTAAAAGAGATTGCGGATAAAACTCTTTTAAAAAAAGCTGTTTTTGTTTGCCCTAGGGAAATCAGCGGTATTGAAGGCGTTACGCGAATCACAGTCGAAGGTGATGATGTAACGGCTGGTCTCAAAGACATTGCTAGCCGCCATGAGGTCAATATAGAGAAAGTTGGAGCATGGGCTGAAATTTTAGGCATGAATGATGAATTCTTGTTATCATTAGACGGCAGAATCAAGAAACCGTCCTTATTATATAAAGAGTAATAAGACCGCTAGACTTGCACGATGAAAGTTCACTCTCAATCTATTAACTGATCTGAAGTTTTTCTCGCAAAAGTTAGATATCCTGTATGGTGAGCTACAAATTTTTTTGGTCGTGTAGCGCCTTCTTTTGTCTGTATTTCTCGTGAGAAACATTCTATTGTCTTGATATTATAGAATTTTTCTTCTTTAAGCATGTGAACCGTTTTTTCTATTTGATTAAACGTCGGGCTGAAAGAGACGAAATGGCCGCCATCCTTAAGTGCCTGCTTTGCTGGGTGAATAACTAGCCAAGGAGTATCCAAGTCAATGATGACGGCATCCACATTATTTTCCACAATGGCTTCTGTAATATCTTTGTGGTTAAATTCGACATAATCAAGCATTCCTGTCTTTGCTATGTTTTCCCGAGCAATTTCAAAGAAATCTTCACGTTTTTCATAAGTAAATACCCTTCCAGGACGGACGTAATACGCTAATATGGAAGTAAGTGCACCACTTCCGGTACCTGCTTCTACCACGTGGCTGCCTGGACCTATTCCAGTCATCATTAGAATGAGCCCAATGTCTTTTGGATACATGATCTGAGTTGGTCGACGAAACTTATGGACGTAATCAAAAGGCACAGGTTGGAAGATCCAGCATTGTTTATCTTTTGAAGTCATTATTGCAGACCCGTAGGGCTTTCCAATGGCATTTCCAATCGTAACAATACCGAGATGTGTATGAAATTCCTTTTCTTCCTCAACCTTTACAAGCCAACGTTTTTTTCCGAACATCAACATAACTTGATCTCCTGGCTTTATCGTATTTTGCAATTGCTTTCTCACCTTACAACTTTTTTCAAACAAGATGTGGGATCTCTTCAAAGAATTAAAAAGAATCAGGGTTGTAGTGAAATTATTTAACCAAGTCCCAGGGTGTCGAAAACACGTCGATAAAATGGATATGCTTCAACTATTTCCATTTCTTCCGGTGAATGAGTACCCTTTGCTACATTTTCTCGGAATGTCATCCATTTTTCAAATTCTTCCTTCTCCGGCAAGGTATATCCTCGTAATCGAATTGCTTCGACCATTGGAAGTATGGACATATCAGGTTTTACAGGGCCAAATAGTTGAATGTAGCGACCTTTAATGAGATTTTGAATCGCATCGTCAGCCCTAAGACTAAATTCCACCCAAACAGCGTTCTTAAAGGCATTTTCAGCAATTTCCCATGAACTTTTTGCAGCATTTAAATGAGTGGCAATCATCTGATCCATAGGTTCGGCCCTATATTCAGGTGTAGTTTCTGCAGATTCTGCTTGATACGAGGGTGCAGATGTAGTTATCTCTGGGACTGCCTCTCTAACTTGCAATTCCGGTTTTCTGGAAAGACCTTCTGTGAAATAATCCTTCTCACGGAGCAACAGAACTATAATTACAACATTCAT
>JAECRW010000256.1 GCA_016294985.1 Candidatus Sifarchaeum marinoarchaea
GCGAACGTCGAGTTAGACGGAGATATATCAAAATTATGGAATGCACATGAACGAATTAGAGAAGGGTTTGGAAATATTGTTCGAAGAATTGATAACGGAGAACTCGAATACGAATCCATGGATTCCCCAAAAATATCCTATTTAGATTTAAAGTGTGAAATAGCTCAAAGAATGCTTGAAGAATGCATCTTCTGTGAAAGGAGGTGCAGGGTTAATAGAAGTCAAGGTGAAAAGGGAACTTGGTGTAAACTGGATGGACGGGCGCGCGTCAGTAGCGCATTTTTACATCACGGAGAAGAAGCCCCTTTAGTCCCGAGCGGTACAATTTTCTTTACGAGCTGCAACTTCTGTTGTGTCTTTTGCCAGAACTATGATATTTCACAGGTTTACCCAGAAAACGGCGTAGAAATCTCTCCTGAAAAACTTGCATCGATAGCGAGGAACTTAAAGAACGAAGGAGCACGAAATATAAATTATGTGGGAGGCGATCCTACACCAAATCTTCATGTAATCATCAAATCTTTGGAATACAACAATGTTAGCATAACTCAACTTTGGAATTCAAATCTATATTGTTCTGATGAGACTATGAAGGTTTTACTTGATATAATGGATTTCTGGTTGCCAGATATGAAATACTATGCTGATGAGTGTGCTAAAGAGTTTTCAAAAGTGCCCAATTATTGGGCTGTTGTTTCAAGAAATCATAAAATGGCATACGATTACGGCGGTCTAGATCACGGAGAGATGATCATACGACATCTAGTGATGCCTAATCATGTTGAATGTTGTACAAAACCGATTCTAGAATGGATTGCCGAAAATATTCCTAAGGTACTCGTAAATATAATGGCACAGTATCGTCCTACACATCTAGTTGGCCGCAATAAACAGTATAGCAGCATTAATAGGCGTCCTAGTAGCGAAGAAATGGAGAAAGCCTATAAAACAGCAGATAATTTAGGCATCATCTGGAGACCTGTAAGTTGAAATCCTACAAAGAAAATACGAATTCTCTAAAAAATAAGATTCATCACGTAAGCTTTACTAGTTCAAATTTTCTAGTCCTAGGATAACTCCGTGGATGCATTTTTCCACAATCCGAACACTTAAGGCGTAAATCTACTTTTTTTGATGTTTTTGAAGCCATTTTCGTTTGTGTAATCGCTCTTTTTGAGTACTTACCTTTATTGCCGTATCCTTTTTTGTGCCTTTTGGCTCTTCGTTGTCCTTTAGAAAGTGCTCTTCTTGCCTTGCCCTTTACTTCGTTCACATCGTGTTTAGTATGTTTTCGGCAAAAGGGACAGTACGCATGAATAACTGATGGAAACTTAACCATTAGTTTCACCTAAACCGAATTACTGTTTTCGCTCTTGCAGTCTAATCACATAGGTTTCCTTTTAAGTTTTGTTCAAAAATAAAGAGACGAATGGTCCGTTATAGGACTATGAGGGAACTGGTTGGTTGAAGTCAATTGAGAACTTTTTCTTTTCTTTATCATCAGCAGTTGCTTTACTACTACTTACTATTTTTAAAAAGTCCATTGCGTCCTCATTCTCGAACAGCAAGGCATGTTGAAGTACTTCCTCAATTCGTGTAACGGTCACTATTTCAACTTTATCCTTGTATTTTGCCTCAAGAATAACATCCTTCTTATTTGCTGTGGGAATAAGAACTTTTTTGAGTCCAGCCTCACAT
>JAECRW010000257.1 GCA_016294985.1 Candidatus Sifarchaeum marinoarchaea
TAACCGACAGCACAGGTACCAAACTCTCAATTGAAGCACAATATCAAGTTTACAGTGCATTCATCTATTTCCATAGCTATTGCATCAAGTTAGCTGAAGAAGAAAGTGCTCAGAGTTTAAAGAAGATTGGGGACAATGTTGTTAATGATTTAACAGCTTTGGAAAGCCCCGTCAATCTAGGATCAACATTTCTTGAGGGCTCTAAGTTCCTGCACGGAATTGAGACTCTTGAGTTCAAAGGTCTAAGTGTTGTAGACGGTAAAACATGTGCCATCTTAGGTTTTGATGAAAAAGGTGGAGGATATGTTATGTACATAAAACCAATGCCTATCTTAACGGTAAAAACCGTTGGAGGAACTCGTGTCAGTGGCGATATTTATATTGATCTGGAATCTCTATGGGTGAAGAAGGTAATTGCCACTGTAATGGACATGACTAAAACAACCATGTTCGGAATACCAGTTGAAATTTCAATCCCCATTACCACTTTGACAATAAGGTCCGTGAATAAAGAAGAATTTGAGTCAATTGAGTAATAGGTCCAAAGTACATAACAAGTGGAAAAGACCTAATAAGCTAGAGTAAAATCGATCGATCTTTCCTAGGGTTGCACCCTAGTTCTTCATTATTATCTCCACTCCGTACTCCGTATGTGCTGCCCTTTCCCTGAAAAAAGAGGCTAGGACTATACGGATACTATTATAACTACGATGATAAAGCTATACCTCTCAGGACACTTCTCTACCTGCTCCTTTCCTTACCCAGTTATTTCAGGAGCAGTATCCTGTCTACCTTGAAAACTCTAGTCTTGGTATATACCTTTCAAGGTTACTTTCCACCACCACGCCTTTTCCCAGCATCAGACTCAGAAGAAAGTGGTGGTGGCGGGTTAAGGTTTAGTCCCGCACACAGTAAGAGATTACTTCTTCATCTTCTCAAGCTTGGGAATGACTTTCTCAATCCTGTCGAGAGCCTCATTCATAATACCCTTGCTTGTAGCGGTTAGAATCCTCATGTGACCTTCGCCTTCGGGACCAAAATGGTTTCCATTGCTCAAGGTTACCTTGGCTTCCTCCTTTAGAATCTTTTCCAGTTCGTCGCTACCAAGCCCATAGTTGAACTTCGGGAACATGAGGTAGGTTCCTTCTAGCTTGGGGATGGTGAAGTCACCCATCTCGTTCAACCGCTTCTCAACCAGATTCCTTACTTCCTGGAGGTACTTGTTCATATCCTCGACCCAGTAGTCCGCTTTTCCGCTGAGAATGGGTTCCGCGATCGCCAAACCGAAGTTGTTGGTTCGACGAAGGATACCTCTAGCGATCCTTCTCAGGTTGTCGAAGACCGCTTTGCTGCTTGCTGCTAGGTATCCTACTTGGAGTCCGGGGACACCCCATGTCTTGCTGAAGCCCCAGCTTGTTATGGTCAGGTCAGCGATCTCGGGGTTCAGTGAAGCCAGACTGACGTGCTTCCTACCATCGTTCAAGATGTCCTCCCAGAGCTCATCGACAAAGACATAGATTCTTTTATCTACAGCGATGGCTGCGATTCCTTTGAGTTCCTCCTTTGTCATTACACGGCCCGTAGGATTATGGGGGTTGCAGACATAGATGAGCTTGGTCTTGGGGCTGACGAGCTTCTTTAGCCGCTCGATGTCGAACTTGTATCCCTCTTCTAGCTTGAGTTTCCAGTAGACCGGT
>JAECRW010000081.1 GCA_016294985.1 Candidatus Sifarchaeum marinoarchaea
GAGATTGATTTCAGATTTGGGGAAGCCTTGGAAGTTGCAGATAAAGCAATTACATATAAAGCGGTAATGAAAGCAATAGCGTTACAACATAAGACGATAGCTACCTTCATACCAAAGCCGTTCTATGGAGAAAATGGTTCAGGAATGCACGTACATCAAAGTCTGTTCTCTTTGGAAACAGGAGAGAATGCATTTTATGCTAATAATGCAAAAAATTTTCTTAGCGACGTAGGGCGATGGTACATTGGCGGCCTGCTGAAGCACGCTAAGGCTTTAACAGCGATAGTTGCTCCGACTATCAATTCATATAAACGGCTTGTCCCGGGTTACGAAGCACCCGTCTACCTAACGTGGGGATTTGGCAACAGGTCATGTCTCATTAGAGTACCACTATATCATCCAAAAATTGAAAATGCTATGAGAGCGGAATTTCGCTCTCCTGATGGTTCGTGCAACCCATATTTAGCGCTTGCCTGCATGCTAACAGCAGGATTAGACGGAATTAAGAATCAAATCGATCCGGGTGAAAACATTCAGGAAAATGTCTACAAATTCAGTGAAAAAGACTTGGAAGATCGAGGAATTGATACCCTCCCATACTCTTTAGAAGAAGCATTGAATGAGCTAGAAAGAGATAGCATTATAAAGGATGCACTTGGCGAATATACGTTCAAAAAGTTCATCAAATTAAAGAAAAAAGAATGCGCAGAATATGCCGATTTTGTGAAGGACGACCCCGACCACGCAACAAAAATTACTCAGTGGGAACTAGATAGATATCTTATTCGCGTATAATTTATAGCTGTCTAGCATGCATTAGTGGAGCTATGTAAATCGATGATAACGGGACAGTTCAGCTTGAAAAAGAGACGTGTGTAGGATGCTCCTCGTGCATAATGGTCTGTCCCTATGGTGCTATTGCTCGAGACGAACACGACAATCAAATTGTTTCAAAATGCGATCTTTGCCAAGATTGTGACGTTCCCGCGTGTGTTGCGCATTGTCCGAATGAAGCATTGGTTTTATCAAAGAGACAGTTAAGTAAGCTTGATTAAAACACTGTTTTTGTTTTCTATCAACTTCAGTTGAAGTTTAATTTTTTCTATCTGTTTGTAATCCAATCTCTAGCGCAGATAGAAATCTTCTCAAATATATCTTCCAAATCTCTCTTCCTGGCTTGGCAAGAGAATACTCAACCCTAACTGGTATTTCGTCATTAAAAACCTCTCGAAACAAAATTCCATTGTTTCTAATTCTCTTACCGTATTTCAGATAGATTTCAGTTAGTTGCAAATGCAAATATATTAATAGAAATAAAAATATCGTTGCAGTTGAAGGCAAACACAGAATAATTTATTTCAACGGTTTTCCTTGTCCGCTTAACGACGTAAACGCGGCAGTAATCTCCCCGTTCTCTTCATATAAGTACGGTATTCTTCGCCAAATTGGTCAAGCATCATTTGCTCTTCCTTAGGAATCCGCGCAAGGGCAAGGATGATTGCAATGAGAAAGCCAATGAGAATGAGTAGATCAGCAGAAACCAATATTAAGGCAAGGAAAATGAGAGAAGAAATAGTATACATGGGGTGTCGAACCCGACTATAGGGACCACTGGTCACAAGCGTATGATCTTCTCTAAGTTCTAAAGAAGGCGTCCAATGTTTGCCGAGAGTATGTTGAACCCAGACGAGAAAAGGTATGGTTGCGATTCCAAATCCGAAACCAATCCAGCGTAACAACGAAGGAAAGGGAATTTGAGACCAAAGCAGCCAAGGAGGAGAGAATAAGTAAAGAACTATGGCGATTACTATAAAAACGCCATCAGCCATGAATATAATAGTGCGGGTCTTCCCTTCAATCTTTGTTCTTTCTTCCCACCGTTCCCTTGCTGAGCGTTTCTTATCTGTGATTTGACCTTTACGGGCATAATATGCTCTGATGAAGGTAAATACGAGGATGAGAACGATGAATAAGATGCGGAATATAAAATCGTCATTCATGGCTCTTCACCAAAGTGAGTTGAGACGTCTGAGAAAAATTAATTTAAAATTGATTCAAGATCTTAATAAATGAACGCCTGTTCATTCGATGAAAAACGATTTTTTCAAAATAGAATTGACACTCCATTTAGAATTATGATTTTTCGGCGTTTTATAAATGAAAATAAACTTGCTTACACACGGAGAGCATAAATGATAAGTTTGTGCTCTTGCACAAAACTTAAAATTAAATCAAGAACATCAAAAGCGAAACGATGTGATTACGTTGAACACTGCAACAGAAGGCTTTTCGAAATCAGTCATGCCAATATCTACTATAAACTGGCTTTTTTCTTTCGCTTTAATTATTCCACTCGTTATAATGCCTCTTTATGCGAGATTCTTAGGAGCGACATTATTTCAGGCTAGTTTACTCTTAGCCACATACTACGGAGTGCAAACCGTGAGTTTGGTGATTATGGGATCGTTATCAGACATTATGAGATCACGAAAACCTTTTGTCATCTTTTCTCTGTTTGGAATGGCTGCTGTCCTTTTCTTGATTTCATTCATTATCATCCCAGCACTCTTAATTCTTCTCATGGGAATTTTAGGCCTTATTTCTGCAGCATTTAGACCCTGCATAATGGGACTGGTCTCTGAACTCTCCACGAAGGCTGAAAAAGGCAAAAGTTTAGGTATTTTAAATAGTTCAACGTCGATAGGTTGGGCAAGTGGTTCCTTTCTGGGCGGTTTAATTGCAGATTTCTTTAATTTTGCCGTGACTTTCTATTCTGGATGCATTCTTGCAGTTCTTGCAGCAATTTTAACAATTATTTCTTTGAAAGATGTTAAAACTGGCGCTAAAAAAGACAGAAACTTCAAAAAAGTTATCGTGGCATTGAAGAATCGATTTTTGCCCAATAGCGGTGAAAATGCGTATCTAAAAGAATATGGCTTGCGTTGGCTTTATGCCACTATATTTTTGCGATATGCTGCTTATGGAGGCGCATTTGCCTTCTTATCAATTTTCTTTGCGTCATTATTTTCAAAATCCTGGGCAGGCATCCTTATTGGGATTTATCTCGGGCTTTCAGGGCTTTTAATGGCACCCCTTGGAAAGTTGTCTGACAAGATTGGAAGAAGGCCCATTCTTGTAATCGGATTAGTGGGAACAAGTATCACTTTGGTAATCTATGCATTTGCATACGATCTTTATCTATTCATTGCAACGCAAATTTTTCTTTCACTATTTTTTTCGTGCGTTTATACAGGAGGAAGCGCCTTTGTATCGGATGTTGCTCCAGAGTTCAAACATAATGAAGCTATGGGCTTTCTAAATTCCAGTCTGACCCTTGGTGCAGTAACAGGGGCAGTCTTAGGAGGAATTATAGCCGAATTATTTGGCTTGCGTATTATGTTTTTGTATTTAGCAGTTTTTCCGGTCATAGGGGCAATAGTCGTTTTATTAAAGGTACATGAAACCATTTCCCGTCAAATTCTTTAAGAAATAATATACATAAAAATCGCAGAATGAGGGATTATTATGAAAAAATCTCTAGGTTCGAAAACAATTGTTTACCCAACTCCAGTTTTTATTGTTGGAACTTATGATAAGGCCGGAAACCCGAACGTGATGGCTGTAGCGTGGGGAGGCATTTGCTGTTCAAAACCTGTTTGTGTCTCTATTGCTTTACGGAAAGCCACCTACACCTATGGTAATGTTATAGAACAGAAAGCTTTCACCGTAAATATCGCTTCTCAAAACTATGTGAAGCAAGTTGACTATTTTGGTATAGCTTCAGGAAGGAACACAAATAAATTTGAAGACACTGGACTTACTCCTGTCAAGGGTGATCTTGTGAATGCTCCTTACATTGAAGAATTTCCTCTTATTCTTGAGTGCAAACTAGTGCATTCACATGAGTTAGGACTTCATACGCTGTTTGTGGGCGAAGTTTTGGACGTAAAAGTAGAGGAAGAATGTCTTAGAGAAGACGGGAATCCCGACGTCAAAAAGATCAACCCAATCGCTTATGCTCCAGGAATTCGTGAATATTATTCTATAGGGGAATTTCTAGGAAAGGCGTTTTCCATCGGTAAAGAGATCAAAAAACCTTAAGTTTCCGATATTCACCTGAAAACGTTTCCTTCAATATTTCAAGAGAAATCTGTCTTAAAGAATCATCAACTGATTCATTTTAACTTTATCGGCGGGAAGTCCTCTTCCGACAGGGAGGGGATGAAAGCCGATGGCTTTTTATAGTTTTTTGGAACCCCTGCACATGGTACAGCGAGTGTACCCGTAATGCCCGACTGGGTGGAGGCATATCCTCCTGTAAGCGACCAGTCAGCAAGTGACAGGGCTAAACGTGAGGAAGCCCGTGCATGAGGTCTTATCCAGCGTGGCAAGATATTCCCCTTATGGTGTGCAGTTTGCTAACCTGTCGGGCAGGCAGGTAAAAGATCAATAGCATTCTGCAGGCAGATAAAGAAGGGGCAGGATAAGGGTGAGCAGCGTGTGCAACCTGGTAAGTTTCCGTAAGCCCATACGTGTAGAAAGTGGCGAAGCGTCGCCTCCCGTGAGGGAGCGAGAACTACAGTGGAAAGCTGGAAGCCCCATCCGAAAGGGTGGGGAGGATGTCACTTGTACAAGAGGAAAAGAATATAGTGCAATTTACGCTATAAAATAGTGGCGTTTATTAAAAAATCTTAATGAAATATATAGTTTTCAAGAATTACCGTGTTATAAAGCCCGCCATCGGGGAAAACGCGAACAAGAGGACATTACCAGTGCGTTTAGTGTATAAGTTTCGCCATCCACCAACACCTCAACTGGAGCTGTTGGCACATATCTCTAAGAACCTGTATAACGAGGCGAACTACTTTGTCCGACAGGAATTTTTCGCGACGGGTAGATGGATTCGCTACTACGAATTAAATAACCTGTTGAAAGATTCTTCCCGCAACTATGAACTGTTAAAGGCTCAGACCTCACAACAAATCTTAAAGGTACTCGATAAGAATTGGTCTTCCTTTTTCAAGGCAATCAAGGACTGGAAACAACACCCTGAAAAATATAACGGTCGACCCCGTATTCCAAAGTATAAGGACAAGCATGGCTATTTCATGCTGATTTTTACCAACCAGAATTGCACACTCACCACCCACAACAACATCCCGCAGTTCATGTTGACCATGTCTCGCACATTTAAAGAAGCGTATCCGCAATTTACATCTCCAATCACCATTTCCATTCCGCAATACCCCGGTAAAGACTTTTCATCCTACCAACAAGTCAGAATCCTGCCAAGGCGACGATTCTTCGAGATCGAAATTGTTTATCAGGAAAAACACCTTATGAATCCCAACCTAGACCATGACCGTTACCTTTCGCTTGATCTAGGAGTTAATAACTTGGTGACCGCCGTTGAAAACCGGAACGTGACGCCGTTCATCATCTCCGGGCGGATCTTAAAATCGATAAACCAGTTCTGGAATAAAAGGCGGGCGAAACTGCGGTCAATCAAGGACAAACAGCAGCTTGCGTGGACACAACTGCTGGACGACCTTACTACCCACAGGAACAGTGTGGTGAATGACATTCTGCACAAAGCCGCCCGTTTCATCGTGAATTACTGTCTGGCACTTGGCATCGGGAATATTTGCGTAGGAGAATTAAAGCACATCAAGGACGGTGTGAATTTGGGCAAAAAAACCAATCAAAATTTCGTGAATATCCCTCTGCAAAAATTCAAGCAAATGATACAATACAAGGCGCAACTGGTGGGCATCACATTTCACGAGGTGAATGAGGCCTATACCTCAAAATGTAGTTCGTTGGATTTAGAACCCCTCCACAAACATAAGACATATGCAGGACGCCGTATAAGCCGAGGGTTATTTAGAGGATCGCAGTATCTGTTGAATGCCGACGTGAATGGTGCGTTAAATCTTCTCAGAAAAGTAATCGGGGATGATTTCATCCGAAATCTACTCGATAGGGGCTGCTGGTTTCAGCCTGTGCGAATAAGGGACTTGATCCAGACTTCGCACCAACAATTTTTAACAAAAACTAGTAATACTTTAGTACATTGTTAACAAAATTGATAACCTAGAAGATACTAACCTAGCTTCTACTGAATAGGAGGCTATACTATGAGTATAGTACTAGGGAAAAACAACACGACAGAGGAATTTGTTTCACTTAAGAAGAAGACGTTAAAGCGTCATATTTGTACATTGGGAGCTAGTGGATCTGGAAAGACTGTTTTCTGTAAGGCAGTGATAGAAGAAGCTATACGGCTGGGAATTCCTGCTATAATAGTCGATCCGCAAGGAGACATTGCAAGTCTTGGCCTACCTGGCGATCCTGCGAAAATGCAAGATAAAGGTACTCCTCCTGAATTTGCCGAAGAATATCTGAAAAATGCAGAAGTTCGTATCTGGACTCCCGCATCATCTAAAGGCATTCCTTTATGTATAAACCCTTTACAATTTTCGGAAGAGGAAATGGATGTAGAGGACATCATAAAAGCTGTAGACAATATAGCAGCAACGTTAATTCGTTTTGTAGGATATGATCCAGAAAATGATAAGGGAAAAGCAGCACAAGCATATCTCTTCCAACTCTTGGATCACTTCCGAGAACAAAAAGCACCTTTAACTGATTTAAGAACGTTAGCCAAATATGTAGAAAACCCTCCAGACGTTCTCCAAGAAACAGTATCTGAAATAATCAACAAAAATGAAATTGGAAAACTAGCTAAAAAAATCCGATTTTTGACAACTGGGGCAAATAAGCTGCTTTTTGAAATGGGTATTGCCTTGGATATCGATACCCTATTGACCCCTGTAGAAAAAGGCAAGATCCCTGTGAACATTATTTACATGA